>DNGD01000044.1 GCA_003486725.1 Rhodospirillaceae bacterium | reverse complement strand
CCATCGCCCATTATGGTATAGGATGGTTAACGAAATATGGTTAACGGCTCGCTATTTTCTTATTATTTCAACCCTATCGCCCGGCGCCAATCCAACATTCCTTCATATTCTGGATACTGATAACGGCGCGCAAGAAGGCTTTGTCCTCATCCTCCATCCTCTTTTCCCAGGCTTCCTTCATTAATTGGCACATCATAAGCGTGCGTGTGCCATCTGGATCTTTCGCACCGCCATGTTTGTCTGCCTGTATTCTGCGATTGGACCCACAAAGAATATTCGATAAATACTCGGCTTGATAAAGACTGAGGCCATTGCCACAATCATTGTACGCGGGAGGCAAAACGATATTCGCCTTTCTGGCTGCGTCGCAAGCCTGCACCGAGGCATCGCAAAACACCTTGAAATCCTTATTTGAACAATCCGGCTGCGTTAACTTGGCCAAACGGTCCGAACAAATTTTCACAAAGGCACTTTGCTGTGCCAAACAAGTGGCAAATCGCCCATATTTTGTTTTTCCGTCTGGCTTATCAATGTCAGCGCCCCACGGCGGCGACACACGAGGCCCCGCAACATTGTAGCAATATTGCCGTGCCATAATCCATTGTCTGTGCGCTTCATTTCCTTCCTCAGGAACAAAATCTCTCACGGTTTGAGTAACCCCGTTGATTTCTTTTTCAACGTTTACAATGGGCGGCACTGTGTAGATTTTGTCACGACCGAGCGTGTCCGCGCTGACATCCCCATCGGCATAACCAATGTTTGGCGGCGTTATCTCCGCCCGGCATTCCGGTGGAACACCGTCAATAATGTTACCCGTTGGCGCCCAGTTTGTGCCGTATTTCCCACATTTCAGATTCCAAGCATCGGCAACATATTGAGGACCGCTTCCGTCACTTGTCTTGGAGCGATAGCGCTCGTTCATGCCCCGTGTTACGACAGAGGAAATGATGCGTGCAAATTCCGTCATCACAGGCACGACTTGTCTGGCCAAAATAAGATTGCACAAAAACTGCTCTGATGCGGGCGGGATTGAATGCTCAGCAATATGGACTAACTTCTCGGAATTTACTGCATCGACTGCCCGCGCATTGATAATGGCTTCGGCAATCTCCATCTCTGTCTTGACCTTAAGGTGCTGTGCGCCGAGCTGTACCTGCGCTGAAGCGCCCCAAGTTTGGCGCAATTTGACCAATCCGTCTTGGAACATTTGTACAATTTGTGCAATCCAGTTGACGATCGTGAGGATGGCCTCGTGTTTTTTCACCCACTGTGCCAACTCTGCCAAAGTACCCCATATCGATATGGCAAGCGAAGTGGGGGAGTACACGACATCGCCGCTTCTCACGACTGCCTGAGCCGGCTGAGGAGCCAGAACGGCGCCACCGATAAGGGAAAGAGCCACAAAAACCATCAAAACACGGCGCGCGCGTTTCAAGAGAAGGCCCACCCAGCCCTCTTGTTTTAATGGATCGCGTTTTTCGCTCTGGCTCCGAAACATAACTTTCTGTCCTTATGGCTTGCGAATTACTGCGACACAGCAGCCGGCCAAGCAATTTCGTCCGCTGCAAAAGGCGTTCCCTGTTTTGGTGCAGGTGAAGAACGCAAGGCCTTAATCACTCGAGTGGGCTGTGGCTCCTCACGGGGGCGCATGTCCTTTACGACACGGCGCGGCGATGCCAATTCATCCTCTTCCAACGCACTGGTCTTTTTACCACCAATGCCAGACCAATTGCTCTTGGTTTCCTGAATAGCCCTGACAGCATCAACCAACGCTCCCTGCTTGGCGGCCACCTTCGCGGCCCAATTGTTCCACGAAGTGGAGCAGATAATAGCATCATCCGTTCCTTGCCAATGGGTGCTGCCAGACTCCAGGTTTGCCAAAAACGACTGCGAACTCTTGCACTCCAACTGACGAAGATATTCGGCTTGATAGGGGCTTAATCCCTTTTTGCAATTACCAAATTTCTTTTCTATGTCAACCGGATCAATAATCCCTTCAGCGGCAGAGCACAGCTTTTCCTGTTCTTTAATCAATGCGGTTGCGGTTTTGTTCGGGCGCGAATGATAAGCCAGCAAATCTGTGCAAGGCTTAATCGCCGCGCTTTGCATGGCCAAAGCATGCTCAAAACGGGCCCGTTCGGTTTTACCGGNNCTCGACATGTTCTCGGCTCCCCAAGTAGGGGACGGACGCGGTCCCGCCAATTGGAAGCAATAATACAGTCCGGCCAACCACATGCGTTGATTATATCTGTGCTCCGGATCTTGCGATATTGTTGGCACACTGACGGTGATTGAGGAGCCATCCGAAAAAGTCGTGGCCGTCGACGTCATTTCGGGCACTTCCAAGGCAATTGTTCCGTCCATCGAAAAGGGCAGCAAATCTGCATCTGCAAAGCTGCGCTCATTTTCGCGGGGTGGTGTCGTCTCCACGCACGCAGCGTCATACCCATCAATAATGTTCGCAAACTTTGCCTCACAACGAAGTTTTTCTTCTTCAAAGACATACTTCGAACCGCTGCCATCATCGGTCGGGCCGCGATGCATGCTTTCAATGGCCTTCAGGGCAAGCCGCGCCACGGCGCGCTCAAAATCCTCTGTCGTCGCCGCAAGTTGATACATTAGGATCGCCTTGCATAAGTATTCGTGTTTGGGCGTAATATACTCACCAAGAGCTTCCAGCGTAGCTAAGTGCAAGCTATCGGAAGCACTACCATCAATGGCAGCATCACCCAGCATGATCGAGACGGCAGCTTCTGTTTTTTTCGTCTCAACCAACAAGTGCGCAATATTTTCGGCCTTTTCATTAATTTCGCCGAAATACTCCTTGAGCATCATGTAGATATTGGCCGCTACTTTAATAATTTCTCCGAGAATACCCAGCTCGGATATCAAAGCCGCAATGCGAGCACTAAACGTCACCGTTTTCGCTACGTCAGCGTCCGGCGCTACAATAGCTGTCTGCGCCATCACGGGGGATGAGGGTACGGCAACGCTGCCGCTGAACAGGCAAAACGCCAGCAGAAAAACAATAATTCTTTTTCCAATTTTCATCATTGGTTCCCCCATGTGCTTTCTGTTCTTGCTGGTCTACTCGAGAAGGTAGCACCATCAACAACGGCGGCTTTTCTTATAAAAGATTGCTGCGGCAACAATGTTTCCGCACTATTCTGCTCACGCACGGTTTCCCGATCATTCTCGGCCGATCCGCCACCACTTCCTAACGCTTCAACCGCTGCCCAGCAGGGTTTTAGGGTCTGCATTCCGCGTATGGCGGCTAAATAGTTGTCTTGCTTTGTCTTAACATAGGCTTTGCCCGATTTATCCAAGGCCTCACACAGAGCAATGGTTTTGGCCATCTTGTGCTGTGACTGTCCTGCCAGCCCGTTATCAATATAATGCTGACTGCTTTTGCACATCCTTTGTGCGATTTCGTGGACCTCGCTAGGGCTGAGACCTTTTTCACAATTATCGAATTCATCCAGTTTGAGAATTTTTTCCACGGCCATACATTTTTTTTGCTGAGCGTCACACAGTTCCTTATTATCCGTACAATTCGGTCGCGTGTAAAAAGCCAGTAAATCCGTTGCTTGCTTTACAAGGGCATTTTGGCTGGCAACACAATGATTAAACATCGCGCGCTGTGTCTTTCCAATCGGTGTTTTCATGGCCTTGCCATGACGCGGCGATGGGCGAGGCCCAGCAACAAGAAAAATGTTATCCCACGCCGCCAACCAAAATTCCTGACGCGGAGTCAGGTTGGTTTCGCTGGGCATGTTAGCAACAATTGTCAGCCCCGTGACTGAATCTTTATAAGTCTTGGAGATCATTCTGGGCATTTCAAAAATCTGCCCCCCATCCATCGACGTAATATTTGCGTCAGCCAATTTCCGACCATCGGTTCCAGTGATATCATTAGTATCTTTGCAATCCGTTGCCACGCCATCGATCGGATTACCATAGCGCCGCTTGCAACTTCTTTTCATCTCCATCCCGACATAATCCGGCCCCATCCCGCTGCAGGTCGGGCAGCGGTAACGGTTGCTGATCGCCTCGGCCGCCATGCGAGAAACTTCTTTTTCATAAGACTCCGTTGCCGCTGTGTTTTGAAGAGCCAAGATCGACTTACAGAGATATTCATGTCTCGGCGGCGTTCTTTTAACAAAAAGGCGCAATATGGCCTTTGATAACGTGTCGGTCGTGCGTGCGTCTAGTTCTGCCTGTGCAACCTCGATTCTAACCTGCGTGAGAAGTTGTGCCGCAGCAATTCGCATTTGCGCCCCTTGCGACAGCCTCTCCAAAAAGTCATCGAGTCTGTCGACGCAAAGCATAAAAATGCCTACAAGACCATCTGTGATTTGACCAAGTTGCCCCTGTTTTAGGGCCTCTTCTGCCGCCTCTTTCGCCGCCCCCCACAGTTCGATAACCGTGCTGCTAGGATTTACGACAACATCTGCTGCCGCCAAGACGCGTGATGGCGTCGCCGCCACACCAACGCAAAGCATAAACAGCGCAAGTCCTGTTATAAGAGCGCGTCTCATAGCGCACCTACCGAACTCGCCGCACGGCCACGGGCCTTGGCTGGCACAAAATAGCCTGAAATCGGTGCCTTGTTGGCCGGATCAATAGCGGCCAGAGCCGCATCTGCGTTACTGTTCGGGGCGAACGAGGCTGACCCTCGCCCTAAAGACTCAACCGAGGCCCAACAGGCCTTCAACTTCTGCATCCCATTCGCGGCAGCCGTATAGTTGTCGTGTTTTTGTGCCACATAAGCGCGCCAAGACGACCATGAAATCTCGCAAAGATCGCTACTTGCCGACAAATCTTTGTCCGTCGCCCCGGCGGCTCTTTGATCGATATAATGAATGTTTGTCTTGCACAAACTCTGCATGATCAGTTGTTCTTCATAAGGGCTTAGCCCTTCCTCACACTTGCCAAAGCGCTCAACATCCATAATGCCTTCAACAGAGCTACAGAGTAATTTTTGTTTTTCACACAAGGAGCCTGTATCCGTACAATTCGGACGCGTGTAATAGGCCAGCAAATCCGTACATTGTTTGACCAGTGCATTTTGACTCGCAGCGCAGTGGTTGAACATCGCGCGCTGTGTCTTGCCGCTCGGCGTTTTCATGCCAGCCCCATATCGCGGCGTCGGGCGCGGCCCGGCGATCAAGAAGCAATGGTCCCACGCCGCCAGCCAAAACAACTGGCGATCACCATGAGGATCCTCTTTAAGATTGGGATCAACCTCAAGCGTATGGACCGTAATCGTTTGCCTTGTTGCCGGATCAACATAAGCACGAGAAACGGTTTTGGGCATTACAAGAATCTGCCCACCATCCGGTGTCATCATGTCCGCATCGGCAAAGGGACGGAAATCGGTTCCTGTTAAACTGCTAACACACGAGCTTTGAATCCCGTCACGGGCGTTACCGTATTTCTGTTCGCACCGCCTCCTTTGTGCCATGCCCGTGTAATCTGGCCCAGAACCATCGCAGGTCGGACAACGAAAACGATTGTTAATCGCTTCGGCGGCCATGCGTGAAACTTCTTTTTCGAAGTCATCCGTTACCGTCGTCATCTGATGCGCTAAAATTGCTTTGCATAGATATTCGTGTTTAGGGGGGTAAACCTTCAGACCCTTCCGCGTTATGGCGGCCAAAAGGGCCTCGGCAGGGCCTTTGTCCACCTTTGCTTGAGCAATTTGTATCATAGCCTGCGTTTCAATCTGATCACCAAAGACCAGCGCCATATCAACCGCAGAAATCTTGCCCCCGAAATATTCAAAACCCATAATGATGGCATTATAAAAAGTAAGAAGCCCACTAACCAGCGATTGATATTCCTTTTGGTTCTTCACCCATTCGACGCCCAGCTTCGCCTTTTCCCAAAGACTCATGGCCGCATCCGTGATGTTTGTTACAACCGCCACCCCCGCTGCCGTCGCCGGAACGGGGACCACTGCCGTTTGCAACATAAAGAGAGCGAGCAAGCACAGGCAGGCCTTCCTGATCCGCCGAAAGAATGTGCTGTGCTTGCTCATCAAACGCCCTCTTCTTAGAAACGACCGTTACTACCATCGGCTCCCAGCCAACGCGACAACGGCCTTGTCAGGAAATCCTGAGGGATCGGGAAAGCCGTTTGCAAAGGTGTGCCGGTGTCAACTTCGAACATGTCCGCCACTGAAAGATCACCACTACAGGATCCATGCGCACGGTTCCTCGGTAACTCAATGGTAAAGCCCAGATCGGGAATAGGAACGCATAGTTTGCCCATAACATTTTCTACAGTCGTCTGGACGGCCTCGCAGATGTAGTTAAAAACTGCATCCAGCATAGCCGTGATCGCCATTTCGATCTTGGCTGCGCCCGTCATCAACAACCGGATCAAATTGAAGTAATCAAGATAGACGCCAAGACAGTAGGTATCGATAAGCTTCCCCTTTTGATACTTTTTGGGGTTGGCTGCATCAGCGCGGAGCATATCAGCATGGGTATTTTGCATAGCGTCAACGGCGTTCGCAAAAGCGGCGCGTGGCGCGTGGCGTAAGCTGGTGGCCAGCGCTTGATCCGGACAAGGAGGAAGCCTGTCGGATAACGCGTTTTCATCATCTGTGACTCCTGCCCTCGCCTCAAGCGGCATGCTGAGCGTTCCCACGAGCAAAAGAGCACCCCATAAAAAGCCCATTGCTAGCCTGTGGGCCACCCTTCCGCTTTTCTTGCTTTTGCCGTTAGTCATAGGACACCTCTTTCGTTTCGTCATTGCCGTCTTAAATTATAAAACAGGTTCGGAGATTCAGGCCTGTTCGTCAGGAGGCCCTTCACTGGCGGCAAGCCCTTACTGGACTGCCAACCAGCAGCATCACTTATCAAATCTTCTATGTTTCCGAGCCCCTGATCCGTGGCCAGAATGGTTCCCAAAGAAAGGCTGTTGCTGCCACAGGTCTTTCGGTCTAGCGCTGGAAGATCGACCCCAAGATTAAGGTCAGGCAGGGAGATGCAATGTTTTGCCAGCTCAGAAAAGATGAGGGTTTCATTGAACTTCGTCAAATAACTGCAAACAGCATTCAGGAGCGATTGGGACCAATCCCAGATAATGTTCTGCAATGCTTCTAGGCCACCGACCAAAAGACGCAATGTGTCGAAATACTGGATCAAAGGGAACAAGCAATAGACCATCGTGATCTTGCCGCGCGCATCACGCTGGGGCTTTGACGCTTCACTGCCTGCATCCAGCCAGGCTGTCTCATCCGCGTCTTCACTCATCGCCCCCATATAGGCCTTATGGGCGTCAACGAGTGCTCGGGCAAATTCCTTGGAGTGATCTTGACAATTCAAAATCGTTAAAAGCTTCCCCGACGCCCCCCTCAAAATAATGTTCCCGTAATCAGGGGACTTAATGTCCGCGATCACCTCTTGCGTCAAGGTACCGTTGATAGCGTTCATATAAATTTCTACATCGGTATACATGGGGCACGTCCCCGTCTTCTGAAATATCTTATATTCCGCCGTGCCGGCATACCCGCAAAACCCTCCAACAGGCCCCTGCCTGTCGATATGCCCCATCAAAATAGCCGCGCCTGTTTCGGCGCAAATTTCCGGGCTGGTCACAAGCGCGTTCATAAATTGCTGGCGAGTCATTCCATTTTTTGCGGCATAAGTGTCAAAATGCATGGGGTGCACTTGGAAAGCGCAAAGTGTCAAAGATTTTTTATTAAGCGCATCTAGGAAGCCATCGGATTCCCGAATGGCGATCGCTTTTAGTTGTAGCGCATAGCTCCCCCCCACACGATCGATCGCATTTAACAATCCGTTGACTGTCATTTTTTCCAACGCCGCTTTTGTTCGCTCCCCATCGTTGTCGTGATTCTGGGTATAATTATCCTTTGCCCACGTTTGATAGGGCGTCAACAACAGCACCGTAAACGCCAAAAGACTGATGACCATCAGTCCGGCGCAGGCTTTTAAACTGTTGTGCAAATCAAATCGCATTGTTATCAGCGCCTATTCTTTTCCGTATTTTTCGTAAATTGCAAAATCATCCGCCATCGCACAGCCTTCATCTTCCAATTCCCGCGGTGCTTTCGAAGGCGAAAACCACATATCCTTTTTTACACCCGTTTTGCGCACGCAAATGGCGATCGTATTTTTGGTGAGATCAACGAAAAGCTTTGCTTGATCGCTGTTACACGCATGCTCTTTGCACGCAAAGGCAAACAAAACATCGCCTTTTTGCTGAACCGGCGCTGTCACTTGTTGCGCATACCCGCTAAAAA
>DNGD01000204.1 GCA_003486725.1 Rhodospirillaceae bacterium | reverse complement strand
GAAAAACTGCATTTCGCACCCGCGACGCCGTTTGAAACGGTTTTGATGCCAGCGGGCGAGAAGGTAGAGCGCGTTCTTGATCCCGCTATCGCCCGTGTGGCGCGCGCGGCCATGACGGAAGTCGTCGAAAATGGCACGGCGCGCCGTCTGCGCGGTGCCTATGTGGACGAGGAGGGCAAGCCGCTTATCATCGGCGGGAAAACAGGCACGGGCGACCATCGCTATGATGAATATGGGGCGGGGCATCGGTTGATTTCCTCGCGCGTTGTGAATCGCACGGGCACGATCGTCTTTTTCATCGGCGACAAGTTCTTTGGCACCGTCACCGCGCATGTGGCCGGCGAAGAGGCCGGAAACTACAAGTTCACGAGTGCCCTTTCAGCGCAGGTTCTTAAATCCCTGGCACCGGTGTTGCAGCCGATGATCGCGCCACCCAAGCCACCTGAACCCGCGCCGCCGCCCGCAGAAACGCCAGTGGTGCCTGCGGACGGTGCTGCGCCAGTGGTGCCGGCAGTGGAAACGCCGCCCGTTGTGGCACCTGAGGTGCCCCAACCAGAAAAGCCCAAGGTCAAAATGCGGCCCAAGCCCGCTTATGTCCCGCCTGCCTCGAACGAGGATTTGATGATGGATATTTTGCCACAATAGAGGGCCACAATAGACAAGCTTGGTCACCATGGCGTAAGGTTTTCTTATGATTCGTTATCTTTCCCTTTTCATTTTTGTGGTCGTGGCCTCGTTACTCATGTCCGTGCCAGCCTTGGCCGCGCCGACAAAAACGCTTGGCAAGTTCGGCTATTGGTCCGCCTATCAACTGGCCGAAGGGAATGCCGCCGTTTGTTATATGTCGCTCAGCGCAAAACCTCCGGTCAAGAAGGGTGAGAAAAAAGTCAAGCGTGGCGACGTTATTTTAATGGTCACGCATCGCCCGTCCGAAGGAGCCACGGATGTCGTGAGTTATTCTGTCGGCGCGAAGTTCAAGCCCGCCAGCGATGTCAAAGTTCAGATCGGCGACAAAAGTTTTACTATGTTTACGCAGGATGATGCCGCGTGGTCCTATGATGCCGCAACGGATCATGCCATCGCAAATGCTGTGCGGGGCGGGGCGAGTGTGACCTTTACCGGGCAGTTGGCTTCCGGCGCGGCGCTGGCCGATACCGTGAGTTTAAAAGGCTCTGCCGATGCTTATTATGCCATCGGCAAGGCCTGTGGCCTTCAGGTCAGCAAGCCCAAGGCCGCGAGCGCGGCAACGCCAAAAACCACGGCCAAAACACCCCCCCAAACCACGAAAAAGACCGTAAAGCCGACCACAACGACCCCAAAAAAGACGCCCTAATGTAACTTTTGACAAAGGCGGCGGTTATGGGGCATTGATGCGCGCATGACATCAACTATCAGCACAGACAACATCCTTGGCCATGCCGCGCGGTTTGAGCCTGCCGAAACTTTGATCGACGGCAAGCGCAACCTTGTCGGCTTGACGCTTGACGAGTTGAAAGCGGAGATGGCCGCGCTGGGGCTGGAGGCTTTCCGCGCCAAGCAATTGTGGACGGCGATTTACTGTCATGGCCTGACGGACTTCAACACGATGACGACGCTCGCCAAACCGGCGCGTGAAAAGATTGCCGCGCATTTCGTTGTGGGCCGCCCGACCGTGAGCGCCGCGCCGATTTCGGTTGATGGTTCGCGCAAATGGCTTCTCGCGATGCCTGACGGGCATGAAGTTGAGGCTGTTTATATCCCCGAGGAAGATCGCGGCGCGCTCTGCGTTTCCTGCCAAGTCGGCTGCACCAACAAATGCAGTTTCTGTCACACAGGCACCATGCGCCTTGTGCGCAATCTGGACGCGTCCGAGATTATCATGCAGGTGATGCTGGCGCGTGATGTGCTGAACGAATGGAAAATCCCCGACCTTGAAAAGCGCATGCTCTCGAACATTGTTTTGATGGGCATGGGGGAGCCTTTGTTCAATTATGCGAATGGCGCCAAGGCGCTCAAGATTATTATGGACGAGGGCGGCATTGCCATCGGCAAGCGCAGGATCACGCTGTCGACTTCTGGCGTTGTGCCGATGATCCGTCGCTGTGGCGAGGAACTCGGCGTTAATCTGGCCATCAGTTTGCACGCCGTCACCGATGAAGTGCGCGATGTGCTTATTCCGCTCAACAAGAAATATCCGATTGCCGAGCTAATCCAAGCTTGCCGCGATTATCCGGCGTCCAGCAACGCGCGGCGTATCACGTTCGAATATGTGATGCTGAAGGGCGTGAATGATAGCCCCGCCGATGCTCGTGCGCTTGTGAAACTGCTGGAAGGTATTCCGGCCAAGATTAATCTGCTGCCCTATAATCCATGGCCCGGTTCTCCTTATGAATGTTCGGATGATGTAGTGATCCAGAAGTTCGGCGATATCGTCAACCGCGCGGGCTATGCCACGCCCATCCGCACGCCTCGTGGCCGCGACATCATGGCCGCCTGTGGTCAGCTGAAGTCAGCGAGCGTGAAGGAACGGGCAACCAAAGAGCGCGACGAGTAGTTTCTGGCATATTTCTTGCGTGTGTATTTCCTATGGAGGTACGCACATGACAATCGTTTCAAGCAGTTCGATGTTAGGTAATGACCTGACAGGCGCTCTTGGTGCCATCGGGCGGAAGAAAACGCCGACCCGCGATGAAATCTTTGCCGCGCAGGAAGCGAAAGAGGCGTTGAAGGCAGAAGAGAGCCAACAATCAAAAACTGAATTTTTAAAGTTTGCCAAGATGTCTCCGGCGGAGCGCCTCCGCGCTGCCTTTTTAGAGGAGCATGGTCTGACGGAAGAGTCTTTGGCGCAGCTCCCCAAGGAAGAGCGCATGAAGATCGAAGAGGAAATCAAGAAGCTGATTAAAACGAAACTCGGCCTTGATGATATTCAGACGGGGCAGCTGGCTGATGTGAGCGCATAGTTGTAGCGACCCGCCATAATAAGGGGCGCAGAGAACCGCTTTTTGCCTCGTCCTAAAGGGCTCAAAACGCCTCCAAAAAAAGCGTTTAGAATCAACGAATCTCTGTAATTTGGGGGATTCTCAGCCCCTTCAGCGTACAAAAGTGACGGTTTTTTTCCACGAAGGCGACGAGAGAGCGTTTTTAACCATAAAACGTCTATATGTGGTATTTCAAAACGTTGAAAAATCACAACATATAGTGGGTCAAAACCTAACATCCGCCAGAAGCAAAAAATCGCAAAGCGAGTCCCATTTCGTCGATGACGGAAGAGAAGAAATCGTCCTCACGAGAACCTGTTGCTCCTCGCAAAGCCGTCGGGGGGCAGGCGGCCTGCCTGCGCGCGGTCACCGCGCCATAGGCGCAGGTCGCTGTGCGTTCGCGTGGCGGTGCCTGATCCCCATGACAAGCCATCGGCCAGATTAAAGCTCTTGATGTCCGAGAGTTCGCCGTCCTTGTATTTCTGGACGATGACGCCTTTGCCACGCGCCATTTCCGGCAATTGATCGGCGGGGAAGATCAAAAGGCGGCGGTTCGTGCCGATGACGGCGATTTGATTGCCTTCCAGATGCGCAAAGCTGGCGGCCTTACCTTTGTCGCCAAGAACGAGGATTTGTTTACCGTTCTTGGTATACGCCAAAACATCTTCCGACTTGACGATAAAACCATGCCCATCGTTGCTGGCCACGATAAACTTGTCGCCCGCTTCATATTTTGTCATGCCGAGGATTTCTACATCCTGCGGCAGATCGATCATCAATCGCACAGGCTCGCCAAAGCCGCGCCCATTGGGAAGCTTATCGCATGCCAGCGTATAGAAACGGCCATTGGTCGCGAAGAGCAAAATCTTGTCCGTCGTTTCCACTTCAAAGAGGAAGCGTTCTTCATCGCCTTCCTTGTATTTGATGCTATCGCGGGAAAGTTCGTGTCCGCGTAGCGCGCGTAGCCAACCTTTGTCGGAAAGGGCGACCGTGATCGGCTCGCGCACGATGGGTTCTTCAAACACCGCATCGGCAATCGTGGGGGCATCGGCCAGCTGCGTGCGGCGTGCACCCAGCTTTGTGTTCTTGCCGAAGGTTTTCTTCAGCTCTTGCAGCTCGGCATCGATATGCTGCCAGCGCAAATCTTCGTCTTTAAGCAGCTTCTTCAGTTCGGACTGTTTGCCTGACAATTCCTTTTGCTCGCCCTTGATTTCCATTTCCTCAAGTTTGCGCAAAGACCGCAGCCGCATATTGAGGATGGCTTCGGCCTGATTGTCAGTCAGCGCAAAGGCTTTGATCAAAACAGGCTTGGGTTCATCCTCGGTTCGGATGATCTTGATGACCTTATCAAGATTCAGATACGCGATCAGATAGCCCGCGAGCATCTCCAAGCGCTCTTCAATCTTCGAAAGGCGGAAGCGCGAGCGGCGGACGAGAACTTCTTGTCGGTGATCCAGATAGCAACGCATCGCGCCGCGCAGATCCATCACCTGCGGCACGCCGTCTTTGTCCAGTATGTTGAGGTTGAGCGGAATGCGCACTTCAAGGTCAGACTGGCGGAACAGGCTTTCCATCAAAATCGCGGGGTCGACATTGCGGCTTTTCGGAACCAGCACAAGACGGATATCGTCGGCGGATTCATCGCGGATGTCGTCAAGCAGCGCCAACTTGCGGTTGGTCAGCAGGTCGGCGATTTTTTCAATGAGGCGCGATTTTTGCACCTGATAGGGAATCTCGGTGACGATGATTTGCCACGCGCCGCCCTTCATCTCTTCCTTTTCCCAGCGTGCGCGCAGGCGGAAGCCGCCGCGTCCTGTCTTATAGGCTTCGACGATGGAGGCGTGCGGCTCGATCATAATGCCGCCGGTCGGGAAATCGGGGCCGGAGACAAAATCCACCAGCTTTTCGATGCCCGCATTCGGCGTTTTGATCAGATAGCGCATCGCATCGCACAGCTCGGCCACATTGTGCGGCGGAATGCTGGTCGCCATGCCGACCGCGATGCCTGCCGCGCCGTTGGCGAGCAGGTTAGGGAAGGCGGCGGGAAGCACGACAGGCTCACGGCCAGAGCCGTCATAGGTTTCACGCAGATCAACCGCGTCTTCGTCAATGCCGTCCAGCAAAAGACGCGCGACTTCGGTAAGGCGCGCTTCGGTGTATCGCATCGCGGCGGCGCTATCGCCATCGATATTGCCGAAATTGCCTTGGCCTTCGATCAGCGGGTAACGCTGGTTGAAATCCTGCGCGAGGCGGACGAGGGCATCGTAAACGGAACTGTCGCCATGCGGGTGATATTTACCGATCACGTCACCAACGACGCGCGCGCATTTCTTGGGCGGCAGATTGGGCGCGAGCTTCAGCTCGGTCATCGCGAACAGCAAGCGGCGATGTACCGGCTTCATGCCGTCGCGGGCATCGGGCAGCGAACGCGCCATGATGGTGGACAGCGCATAGGACAAATAGCGCCCCGACAACGCATCATAAAGCTTGGTGTCTAAAATGGGCATCGGCGGCAGATCACTGCCTTTGGTCTTGGTGGTCGTGCGGGACATAATGACTTGAAAATCCTCTGCTATCGTTCAAGCCGGCAATCTATGCGCCTCAAGTGATTCACGCAACCGCTTCTGCCCGTTCCATACGATTTGTGTAATAGGCGGCAAGGCGCTGGCGGGCGAGGGGCAGGGTGCCATCGATGGGCACAAGGCGGCGGTTCTGCGGGTGGGCGAAGACATGGCGTGAGAGAAAATGACCCGTTAGATCAAGGCCTTGAAGAATGTCGCTCTCATCCCACCTTGGGTTTCCGCACAGAAAAGAGGGCAGCGGCAGCAGCTTGCCTTGGTACGGCGCGGCGGCTTCGGGCGTTACGGCACGACCCGTGCGCGGGCTGATAAAGGCGAGGCCTTCCTTGGCCCCCGTCAGGGCGCAACACGATAAATCCATACCGTAGCCAAGCGCTTCTAAAACGCCCATCTCCCACCTTATATAGGCGGGGCCCCACAGGGTTCTGTCCGTGATGGAAAACAGCGCCATCAGGCTGGCGAACAAATGCGGCATCGGCTGGCGTTCGGGCAGGCTGGCTTCCACGGTTGTAGTGGCCGAGGCGATGATGGCGAGGACTTCCGGATCGTTCAGCCACGGCGCGGCGTTGGCTTTCAGAACTTCCAAAGAGAAATTGCCCAGATGATCGGAGAGCCGCGCATTCCAGCGAACGGCGACGTGATTACCGGCTTCAAGGGAGCTTTGGTGGCGGCGGCTTTGCCCGCCGGAGACAAGCCCCGCATGGCAACCATGCGCGGACGTCAGCAAGGTAACGATCATGGACGTTTCGCCATGCGGTCTTGCTGAGAGAACTATGCCTTCATCATTCCATTCCACGGATTTATGCCTAACCCTAACTGCCACGGGTGACTGCTGCGTCGCTGCGGTGCTAAAATCCTCGCGTACTAATTGTACGCTGCGGTTTTGCGCTCCTTGCTTCTTGCATTCCCCTCGTGGCAGCGGGTTATGCAAGAAATCCGCGCGCAGACGATACCATACACCGAATTCTTTGCGATAGAAGGAAAATGGTGGTTTTGATCAGGCAGAATCCGAGCAGTGCGTGCGGATGAATTTATGGATCATAGGCTGGATGTTATTGCGCCATTTCCGGCCACTAAACACGCCATAATGACCCACGCCGATCTCCAAATGGGCCTGTTTCATGGAAGCCGGAAGGCTTGTGCACAAATCAAGGGCGGCGCGGGTGTGCCCCGCGGGGGAGAGGTCGTCCTGCTCGCCCTCGACCGTCAACAAAGCCGTTTCCGTGATCGCTTTGGGGTCTACTTTGGCACTGCGGAAAACAAAGCTGCCATTGGCCAGATCATGCCGTTGATAGGCGCGCTCGACATATTGAAGATAGAACTCCTCCGGAACATCCATCACGGCGAGGAATTCATCATAGAAGGCATCGTGGTAGTCGGCAGCATCATCATCGCCGCGCACAAGATGCTGGAAATATTTGACCTGTTCTGTGATGTGGCGATCCATCGACATGGACATGCGGTCAAGCAGTTGCATCATTCCCGGATAAACGCGGCGCATCGCGCCCGGATAATACAAGGGAACCATTTGTATCTGGCTGGAACGGAGCGATGACAATGACTGCGTTGCCGCGGCTTCAGTCAAGGCAACCGTTTGATTTTGAGTGTTAATCGGGCCGCCGATCAGTGTCATGGTGCGGGGCGCGAACGGCGGCTCTTGCGCAGCCAGCAAGGAAACGGCACACAAAACGGAAACCGAGGCTTGAGAGATGGCGATGATATTGGTCTCGGTGCCCAGCAATTGGGTGATTTGCATCAGATACTCAATCTGGTCTTCCAGATCGAAATAGCCGCTGGTAAGCGGTACCATCTTCGCGTCGACCCAGTCCGTTATATAAACGTCGTGCGACGGCAGCATGGCTTCGACTGTTCCGCGCATTAGGGTCGCGAAATGTCCGGACATCGGCGTGACGATCAGGACCTTGGGATCCTTGCTGATGTGTTCGGAGATCTCCGGATTGCCTGCTGTGCGGGTGAAATGGATCAGGTTACAAAACGGCGTCGAATGGACGATGTGTTCCTCGACGTTGATCGGCTCGCCGCGAAACTTTGTTTTCGTCAGGCCAAAGGCGGGTTTGACATAGCTGCACGTGCTGCGCTCAAAAATCTGTAGACCCGCCGCGAGTGTGCGCCCCGCATCCGTATGAGCGATTGGCAGAAAGGGGCTGTGCAACGTCTGCTGCGCCATTCGGGCAAAGCTCCGCCATGGCGCCAAGGCCAAGTTTTGCATATCGAGGAACTGATAGAGAAACATCGAATCACTGTCGTTGCGATTGATTCAGGAGGGCAGGGCGATATTATGGTTAATGACGGGCAGAGGCAAGGGGAATGACGCTGTTTTCTCGCATGATTTATGGCTTGCGGGGGCCATAGAAAACGCCGCTTGAAGTCCGGTCAAGCGGCGCGTGCTTTTCTTTAAAAGGGGATCGTCTTACGAGGCTTTGCGCAAGTTGGTTGCGGATTCACGGCCATTCTTTCCCATGCCCATATCGAATTCGACAATCTCGCCCTCGTCGAGCGTATTGAGGTTTGCTTTTTGCACTTCGGTGACATGGACAAAAACATCCGTCGTTGCGCCATCCGGTGCGATGAAGCCAAAACCTTTGGCGGCATTAAACCATTTCACTGTTCCACGCATTGCCTGCACGTCCTTTTAATGTGGCTGCTGTGGGGATAACGGATCGCAGCCGAAATCATCCGGCAGACCAACTTGACCTGCGCAATTTTTATCGCTTTTTTTGTCTCTACGGGCAAGAGGGTTTTTGATGCGGGCTACGCAAGCCCGTTGTCAGCTTACCGTTCCTGCGTTATGGTCGGCGTTATGAAAAACAGAAAAACTTTTATCGCAGCGCTGTTCGCGCTGTGTGTTGCCTTTCCCGCTTTGACGATGGCTGGCGTTGTCAATGTGTCGAAGCCCCGTCCTTCCGTCGTCGGGTTGCAAGCGCCGGATGCGCAGTTTGCAAACGCTATCGAAGATTTGCCCTTGATGGCGGGAATGGAAGTTGTGCCGGAAAATGATGTCGTGTTCATTTTTGGCCGTGAGCGCCTTGTGCAAACGATGGCAAGAGGGCGCGTCGATATTGATTCCGTCTATTATTTTTATCAGGAAAGTTTGCCGCAGCTGGGGTGGAAAGAAATCTCCCCCCGTTTATACGAGCGCGGGAATGAGCAGCTGCATGTCGATGCCAGCAGCGCGAACGCGGACGGCATGACGTATGTGCGCTTTGAAGTGAAGCCCGTCGCGCCGTTGAAGTGAAGCGCGGTTTTTGGCGCGGTTGGTGTGCCCCAAAAGTGCATTTTGGACCCAGAAAAGTGCATTTTGCCGTATATGGTAAACCTATATATTAAATGTGATTTAATATATCGGATCTACATATATTAAACGGATTATAATATACCGGATTCCTATATATTAACCTTGTGTGAGTCCCTAAAGGCAAGACGG
>DNGD01000140.1 GCA_003486725.1 Rhodospirillaceae bacterium | reverse complement strand
ATGGACAGCGCCGCGCCGCCGCGCGCATCGCCATCGATACGCGTCAAAACGATGCCGGAGACGCCGATTTTTTCCTGAAAATGCTTGGCTGTATTGACCGCGTCTTGCCCTGTCATCGCATCGACGACCAACAGGCTTTCATCAGGCTGAGCCACATCGAACACCGCGGCGGCCTCCGCCATCAGCTCATCATCGATCGACAAGCGGCCAGCGGTATCCAAAATCAAAACATCATAGCCTTCAAGCCGCGCTGTTTCCATGGCGCGCTCTGTGATCATCACGGGATCTTGCCCCGCGATAATTGCTAAGCTCGCCACACCCACCTGATCGCCCAGCACTGCGAGCTGCTCTTGCGCGGCCGGACGGCGCACATCGAGCGAGGCCAACAGCACTTTCTTGCGATCAACTTCGCTCAAACGTTTAGCAAGTTTCGCGGCGGTCGTGGTTTTACCGGAGCCTTGCAGGCCCAGCATCATAATGATCGCCGGCGGCGCCACGTTGATATTCAACTCTTCCGCCTGCGTGCCCAGCAATTCTACCAGATTGTCATGGACGATTTTGACAACCTGCTGCCCCGGCGTGACCGAGCGGATCACTTCCTGACCCACGGCGCGTTCTTTGATCCTGGCCACGAAATCTTTGACAACCGGCAACGCAACGTCAGCCTCAAGCAGCGCGATGCGCACTTCGCGCATAGCCTCGCTCACGTCGCTTTCACTCAGAGCGCCGCGGCCTTTGAGGCGGTCAAAAATGCCGCCGAGCTTGCTGCTTAGACTGTCGAACATGTTGCCTTATTCTTCCAAATCAAATCCCAAACGAAATTGGGCCAGTGCTCGCATCGCGAGGACTGACCTTACACTCTCCTTTTCAAGACCTCCCATGAGGCCCCGCCAGAGCGTGCTTCCTTAGCTTTTCATTTAAGGAACAATGCGTTTCTAGCTGAAAGACGGGGCAAGAGTCAAATACTCGCTTGTTTTTATCCCTGTTTCCTCTAGAAAGGTTAATATACCCTCGTTTTCAGAAGGTTAAGCGCATGAAAATCGGCCACCTCGCCCTCGTTATTGCCCTTTCCGCTGTGACGGCCTTTGGCGTTACGAAATACACCCCGCAAGCCGCCACGACTGTTGCCCCAACCAAGGAATCCGCGTTTGAGCGCATGATGAAAACCAACACGCTGCGCTGCGCCTACCTGTTGATGCCGCCACAATTGTCGCGCGATCCTAACTCTGGCCAGTTTTCAGGAGTTGCTTATGACATCACCACTGAAATCGCCAAACGCCTCGATCTGAAAGTCGAGTGGACAGAGGAAGTCACCTTTATGACCGTGGCCGAGGGCATGAAGGCCGGGCGTTATGATGCGTTTTGCCTCACCGCCTATCGCTGGGCCCCCGGCACGCGCGCGATGGAATACACGACACCGCTGTTTTATAGCACGACCAGCGCCTATGTCCGCACTGACGATCACCGCTTTGATACCGATCTATCGCTTATCAATGATCCGTCCGTTACCATGGCAACAATTGATGGCGAGGCCAGCACCTTTATCCGCGCGGCGGATTACCCGAAAAGCACGGCCTATTCCATGCCCGTGAGCACCGACCCCGCGCTGCTTCTTGAAACCATTGCAACCAAAAAAGCCGATGTCGCGCTGTCCAACCCGCTGATGGTGATGCCGTACCTTGTCGCCAATCCGAACGTGCTTCGCCGCGTTGAAACGCCCGCGCCCCTTCGCATCTATTCCCACGCCCTAAGCTTCGCGAAAGGCGAGCATGATTTACTGTCCATGTTCAATATTGTGATTGAAGAAATGATTGTGGATGGCACCATGGATAGAATTCTTGATCCTTACGAAAAAATTCCAAACAGTTTTGTTCGCCTCAAAAGCCCCATCGCATCGCGCTAAGGATACTCCCATGAAGCTCTCTCACATCATCCTTGTTATCGCGCTTTCCGCCGCCACCGCGTTTGGTGTCACGAAATATGCCGCTCCCGCCGCAACAACGACTCCCACCAAAGAAACCGCGTTTGAGCGCGTGATAAGGACGGGCACCATTCGCTGCGCTTATGCGCTTGCTGGTAAACCTCGGTTTATTCCTGACCCAAACACAGGAAAATTAGCGGGCAGCGATGTCGAGATCATGGAAGAAATCGGCAGAGTCTTAAATCTCAAAATCGAGTGGGTTGAAGAAGCCAATTACGGCGCATTCTTCGAGAAATTGAACAGCGGCAAACAAGATGTTTTTTGCAGCACGATTTGGGCCAGCCCTGCGCGAGCGCATAAAATCCTTCTTTCCGCCCCGATCCGCTTTACCCCCGTTTATGCCTATGTGCGAGCGGGCGATACGCGGTTTGACAACAACCTTGAAGGCATGAATGCCGAGGGCGTCTCTTTTTCCGTTATGGAAAATACAACCTTGGATTCCGTTGTTCGAACCACCTTTCCGAAAGCAACCCACCACACATTACCTTTGAGCGCGGCTCCAACGGATCCCATTATGGACGTTATTGCAGGCAAGTCTGATGCGCTTGTTTTTGATGAAAGCAACGTGAACGCTTACAACCAGAAAAACCCTGATAAACAGCTACGTCGCGTGCCGAGCGTGAATCCTTTGCGCATTTATGGCGAAGCCTATTCGGTCGCTGTAGACGAATGGAAGCTACGGGAAATGATCAATACAGCAATCAGCGAACTCCAAAATGACGGAACTATCAATCGTATTTTATCAAAGTACGAGCAAGAATACGGTAAAGTTTGGCGCACTCAAGGACCCTATATACCAGCGAAGGAATAAACCATGAAACTTAGCCACCTCGCGCTTGTTGTTGTCCTTTCCGCCGCCACGGCGTTTGGCGTTACCAAATATGCCGCTCCCACCACGACAACCGCCACCGAATCCCCAGCCAAGGAAACGGCGTTCGAGCGCGTGATGAAAACCAACACCCTGCGCTGCGGGTATTACGTCTTCCCGCCCGTCGTGATGCGCGATCCGAACACGGGCAAGATGTCCGGTTTTACGGTCGATATGATGGAAGCCATCGCGGCTAAAACGGGCCTCAAAATCGAATGGACAGAAGAGTCCACCTTTGGCAACTGGATCCCCGCTTTGCAATCCAATCGCTATGACGCGATGTGCGCGCCCATGTGGTCAGATATGGCGCTGGGTCGCGAGACTATCTATACGCGCCCTCTGTTCTATGCGGGCATGTATCCGCTGGTCCGCGCCGACGACACACGCTTCGACGGCC
Organism: Rhodospirillaceae bacterium; assembly: GCA_003486725.1. Classification (GTDB taxonomy): domain Bacteria; phylum Pseudomonadota; class Alphaproteobacteria; order UBA9219; family UBA9219; genus UBA8914. Next base: position 1,685 of record DNGD01000140.1, on the reverse strand, counting down.
CCGAGGCGCTGGACAAGATGAACAGCCCCGATGTCACCATCCTTGGCCAAGACGGCAACAGCATTCTGTTCTTGGCGAAGGAAGCCTTTCCCAAGGCGAAGTTCTTTACCGTCGCGGCGCAGGTTGATGGGCCTTCCGTCATCCAAAACATTATGACGGGGAAGGCCGATGTTGTCCTTCTCGACCGCAACGGCCTAGCGGAATACAACAAGCACGGCCTTAACCTTAAGCTGATCGAGTTGCCCCGTCCCATCAAGGCTCAGCCTTTCGTTTTGCCCGTGAACCGCAAAGAGACGGAATTGCGCGAGTTCCTTGATAACGCCGTGCATGATTTGCTGGTGAGCGGCACGATGGATCGTCTTCTCACCAAATGGGAGAGCGAGCCGGGCAAGACCTTCCTGCGCGTCGCCCCGCCGTTCGAATCAGCCACAAAATAACCCTTTGGCTTATGGACAAAAGCGAGGGCTTGCCCTAGCATGACTGCGTGTCATTAAAGGGGTTTTTATGAAATTATCGCATCTGGCTCTGGTTATCGTTCTCTCCGCCACCACAGCGTTCGGGGTAATGAAAGTCGCCCCGCAATCCGCGACAACCCCTACCGCGACTGCCAAAGAATCCGCATTCCAACGTGTCGATAAAGCGGGCGTATTACGCTGTGGTTATATCATATGGGCACCTTTTCTTGCTCAAGACATGGCAACGAAAAAAATGTCAGGTATTGTCTTTGATTACGTTGAAGCCATCGCACAAGAACTGGGATGGAAGGTCGAGTGGACGGAAGAAGTCGGCTGGGGAAATTATGCCGAAGGGCTAAAGACCAATCGTTATGACGCCATGTGCATGCCCGTTTATGAAACGGGGCTGCGCGCAAAATTCTCTCTCATGACGACATCCATATATAATAATGGACTTTATGCCTATGGTCGCGCCGATGACGCAAGGTTTGATGCGTCGATGGATAGTCTCAACGATCCCAGCGTAACGCTAGCCTTTGTCGAAGGCGACGCGGTCTCAACAGCGTTAAAGAAAAACGTCTTCCCTCGCGCCAAGGAAATGCTGTTGCCCCAGTTGATTGACCAAGGCCAATATCTCATGACCGTTGGAACGCGTAAGGCCGATGCGGGTTTTGCGTCCCCTTATGCGATCAATAAATATAATGAAGGAGCCGAGGCAAAGCTTAAGCTGATCGGTGGACAGAAACCTGTTAGTGTTTATGGCAATGCTCTGGCTGTACAAATGGGAGAATATGATCTGAAATTCGCCCTCGATTCCGCCATTCAGGCCCTTTTGAAAAACGGGGCAGCGAAACAGATCATCGAGGCCTATCGTAAAGACGGCTTCCTTCTTCCAACCGAGTATTAAGAACCCATGTCCGTACTCGATATCCTCATCAACTATCACATCGCGTTTTTGCAGGGGCTCAGCGTCACGCTGGAGCTATGCGGGATTGTGTGGTTTGTCGGCCTTGCGGGTGGCATCAGTCTGGGTGTTGTCGGCGCGCACCACCCGAAAAGCTGGGGGCGTACCATTCAGGCCGTTTCCTTTGGCTTCTCGGCCATTCCGGCGCTGGTGATTTTGTTCTGGCTGCATTACCCCGCGCAAGCCATGTTCGATGTTGTGATTGATCCGTTCTACACGGCGGCGTTTACGCTGTGCCTTGTCAACCTGTTTGCCGTCGGCGAGGT
>DNGD01000260.1 GCA_003486725.1 Rhodospirillaceae bacterium | reverse complement strand
GTAGGGAGAGCCTTCATGAGCAACGAAGACAGTGAAAAAGGAATGCAAGGCCACATGGTCGCGCAATGGATCACCAGTCTGGCGGTGTCCATCATCTGCTGCGCCGTGTTGTTCATCATCTTTGCGGGATATATCGTCCAGCTGCATGACGAAACGAACCTTCTCTCGCTCAAAGTTTCGCTGCTGGATGATCGCAACGGTCGTCTGGCCGCAGAAATCGACTTTTTGCGTCGGGGGCCTTCCGTCCAGATCAACACCATCGCCCCGCAAAGCGTCAGCGTTTCTCCTGCCGAAAACCTTGTGAATGACGGTACAGCGGCAACCACACCGGCTTCCGCCTCCGAGCAGCCACCCGCGCAACCTCAGGAAAAAACGGACATCGTTTTGCCGATGGATGACGCCTCGATCCCTGACGCGCCTGCCGATGTGATTGTGCCAGCCGCGCCGACACCGGCGCCTGCCAAAGACAAGGCAGCCAAGCCAAAGACCTAAAGACATCTAGAACAGGAACATGAGATGGATAATGAAATGCTGATGGATGGCCTGAACGCTCTGGCCAGCGAACAACAAAAACTTTCCGATGCGACCGCTGCGTTGATCGATCAAGCGCAGATGATGGCGATGAACGGGGGCGGCGGTGCCAGCGGCGCGCATGGCTTCTTCATCACCGGTCTGACCGTCTTTGTTTTGGCCTGTTTTGTCGGGTATTACGTCGTCTGGCGCGTTACACCGGCGCTGCATTCGCCGTTGATGGCCGTGACGAACGCCGTTTCTTCGGTGATTATCGTCGGTGCGCTGATGGCCGCCGGACTTCAGGAAATGACCGCTTCCACATGGATGGGCCTTGCCGCCGTTGTGCTGGCGTCGATCAACATTTTCGGCGGTTTTATCGTGACCAGCCGCATGCTTCATATGTACAAGAAAAAAGGTAAGTAAGACCATGACAGCTTCAATGATCTCCATCGCCTATCTGGTTTCCGGCGTCCTGTTTATTCTCGCGCTGCGCGGCCTGTCTTCGCCTGAAACGGCGCAGCAAGGCAACAAATTCGGCATGATCGGCATGGCGATTGCCATTGGCACGACGCTGTTGCTGCCCAATGTTGTTTCCTATGGCTATATCGCGATTGCCATTGCTATCGGCGCGGCGATCGGCGCACTGGTTGCCAAGAAGATCCAGATGACGGCACTGCCGCAGTTGGTCGCGGCGTTCCATTCGTTGGTGGGTCTGGCGGCGGTGCTCGTTGCCGCGGCGGCTTTCGGCCAGCCAGAAGCCTTCGGCATGATGGAAGCGGGACGCATCCATATGTCCAGCCTTGTTGAAATCGGCCTTGGCGTCGCCATCGGTGCGGTGACTTTCACGGGATCGATCATTGCGTTTGCCAAGCTGCAAGGCATCATCGGCGGCAAGCCTTTGGTTTATCCCTATCAACATCACATCAATCTTGGCCTTGGCATTTTGACGCTGGTTCTGATTGCCGTGCTGGTGGTTGGGCAATCGTCCACCGTTTTCTGGTGCATTGTCGGCATTACCATGCTGCTCGGTTTCTTGCTGATCCTGCCCATTGGCGGCGCGGATATGCCGGTCGTCATTTCCATGCTGAACAGCTATTCGGGATGGGCGGCGGCGGCCACGGGCTTCACGCTGGAAAACCCGCTGCTGATTATCACGGGCGCTTTGGTTGGTTCCTCCGGTGCGATCCTTTCCTATATCATGTGCAAAGGCATGAACCGCTCGATCTTCAACGTGATCCTCGGCGGCTTCGGCACCGATGCGGCCAGCGCGAGCGCGGCAGGCGGCGCAAGTGATCGCCCCGTAAAGGCAGGCTCTGCCGAAGATGCTGCCTTTATCATGAAGAACGCGTCCAGCGTCATTATCGTTCCCGGTTACGGCATGGCAGTGGCGCAAGCTCAGCACGCGCTGCGTGAAATGGCGGATCAGTTGAAGGCTCATGGCGTGCAAGTGCGCTATGCCATCCATCCGGTTGCGGGACGCATGCCCGGCCATATGAACGTTTTGCTGGCCGAAGCCAATGTGCCCTATGACGATGTGTTGGAGCTGGACGAGATCAATCGCGATTTCGGCATGACAGACGTCGCCTTTGTCATCGGTGCGAACGACGTGACCAATCCTGCGGCGAAAACCGACCCGACTTCCGCGATTTACGGCATGCCGATTTTGGATGTGGAGAAAGCCAAGACGGTTCTGTTCATCAAACGCTCGATGGCCACCGGCTATGCGGGCGTGGAGAACGAGCTGTTCTTCCGCACCAACACCATGATGCTCTTCGGCGACGCCAAGAAAATGTGCGAAGACGTTGTGAAGGCGTTGGAAGCGTAAAGGGTAATTTAGAGCGTTAACTATAAATCCTTATTGTCTGCTTCGTGCGTTTAGGAGAAGATTGCGCTGTTGCGTAGCAAACTTAGATTGGTGATTTATAATTATGCCGTTATTCACGAAAAAGAAAATACAAGTGGCGTGGTCAGTTGCCAAAGAAAGGCCGACCGAATTTTTTGTTACAGGCGTCTCCTTTGCATTGGCAACGGTGCAAACCGGATTAGCCGTTTTTTTCGCTAAAACGGGCGGGGCAGTCGGGATGGTCAGTTCCGTTGAGGCTGTACTTGGCGCAACTTTTTTCCTTGCCTTGGCAACCGGAGGCGTGTCCTCTATCCGAGATGCGCTCAAACGGCGATCTGTCCGCAAGTTGTATGAGCATCAGGTTTAATGTCCCTACGGCATCAATGCACGCACCGCGCCAGCCACATCATCTTGCCGCATTAGGCTTTCACCGATAAGGAAGGCGTGGATGTTTGCTGCTTGCATGCGGCGCAGATCATCGGCGGTTTTAAGGCCGCTCTCACTCACCACAAGGCGACCTTGCGGTACCATCTTGACCAGCGTTTCCGTCGTCGCCAGATCAATGGTGAGCGTCTTCAAATTGCGATTGTTGATCCCAATGAGGCCAGAGGGCAGGCGCAGGGCGCGCTCCATCTCTGCTGCGTCGTGAACCTCGATCAAAACATCTAGGCCGTACTGCATGGCGGCGTTGTGCATCTCGGCGGCCAGCGTATCATCCAGCGCGGCCATAATGAGCAGGATGCAATCCGCGCCGATCGCACGCGCCTGCGCCACTTGCCACACATCGACCATGAAATCCTTGCGCAGGGCGGGCAGGGTGCAGGCACCGCGCGCCGCAACCAGATACTCATTGCGGCCTTGGAAATAGGTTTCTTCGGTCAGCACTGATAAACACGCCGCGCCGCCGTCTTCATAGGCCTTGGCCAACTCTGCAGGGTTGAAGTCGGGACGGATCAGGCCGGCGGACGGCGAGGCTTTTTTAATCTCGCAGATCAGGCCGACCGTGCCGCTCACGATTTTTGTTTCCAAGGCGCGGGCAAAGCCGCGCGGCGGCGCGCTGTCTTTGGCGCGGCGATCCAGTTCGGCAAAAGAGGCTTGCAGCTTTTCTCTGGCGACTTGCGCGTGGCGGTTCTCGCAGATTTCGGTGAGTTTATCCCCCATGGGTCACTCTCACCAATTGCGCGAGTTTATCGCGGGCTGCGCCGCTGTCGATGGAAGCGGCGGCGAGCTTGACGCCGTCTTTCAGCGTTTTGGCCTTGTCGGCGACGACAAGCGCCGCGCCTGCATTGATCAAAACGATATCGCGGTACGGACCCTTTTCGCCGTCCAAAAGGCGGCGAATAGCGGCGGCGTTGA
>DNGD01000123.1 GCA_003486725.1 Rhodospirillaceae bacterium | reverse complement strand
GGGGAGAAGGTTTTCTATCGATTTATCAAGCCAATGGTACCCGCAGTACTTTGCTGGGAAAGAAAAGTCGCCTGAGTGCGTTAAAACTCTCGCGTCAAGATTTTGAACCTTTGACATACGATCCAGATGGAAGGCTGCATAGTCTTCTGCGTGCGGGAGGCTGTTGCCATCGCTTTGGTTAAACTGTCTGATTACACCGCCCTTGTCTTTCATGACTGAGTAGATGTGATCCAAGAATTGTTTATACCCTATTTTGCCTCTTAGCACCATCACCTGATAATGGCGCTTTTTTACGCCGTCATCATCCGTGAATTCAACGTTGTTTTCGCCAAACGTCTTCACAATCGAATTGATCGTGGACTCTTGCGGCATATAGACGCCATGCTCAATATTCTTAATGGTCTCGGCAGAGAGGCCTGACGCCTTGGCCAACTCGGATCTTGTCCAGTCGAGTAGCCCTCGCGCGGCTCGTAATTGTGCGGCGGTGATCATTGTCATATCGGTTCCTGTGTTCGCCAGAATGAATAGCGTCTTTTAGCGTAACAATTCAAGCGTTGTATTAGTTTCATTTTCAATATCTGGCGTATCACTTTCATCGCCTGTGGCTATTAGCCGGAACGTTTCTTAACCGGTATAGTTAACAAACTGTTTATCATGGCAGAAATGCTTGCGCAACCAAAAAAAGGTATTTACTTACTTAAAAAAGGTAGGTATAACTACTTTTAGGGTCATTCCGCATTTTTTCAGCAGTTTCAGGAAAGGGGCGGTGGCTTGTGCTGCTTGTCCCTCGTCGCTGATTGTGATTGTATTGCTGGCGAAACGAACGGGACTAGAGCCTTATTTTTGAATTTGTATTGAGACCAAAGGGGATTTTATGACGAAGACCGATTTACAGTCTGTGATTCAGGCGCTTAAAGACCAAGCCCAAAAAACGCCTGCGTCATACAGCTGTGAAATGACGAACGGCGTTCCTTGCTGGATGCGTCATGACCATAAGACTGTTTGCCCGATTGGCGAGGAGCAGGCAGTTTCTTTGGCGGCAATGGTGGCCTATGTAGCGCACCGAACCGGCCAAAGCGAATTTCGCGTCGAGCGCGAGTTCACCAATCGTTTTTGCATCCCCAATCTTAAATGCCTCCCCAACGAACTTTATGATAACGCCATCCGCTATATGGTCGACCAAGTTCCCACCGCCCGTTGCTCATAAAAATACTTTTCTTCCTCCCCAACTCCCGTTAAATGCTTTAAATCATGCTTTGCCATTAGCCCTAGACCCTAGGGAATGGCAGTGCTAGATTGCGCCTCGCTGTCGGTTTGCCTTGATTCCTTGGTGAGCCCAAGGCGTTTTTTCGTTGAGTATCAGGAAGTGAAGATCATCATGGTTTCTCCCGCCGAAACATTGGCCTCAAGCCTCAATTTTTCGACCTTTAACAAGGCTACAGAGCTGAAGAGCCGTATCTGGTTCACGCTGATGGCTTTGATTATCTATCGCATGGGGACTTATATTCCTGTTCCCGGTATCGATCCTGTCGCGCTGGGCGCGGTGTTCCAATCCCATGCGGGCGGTATTCTGGGCATGTTCGATATGTTCTCGGGCGGCGCCTTGATGCGTATGACAATTTTTGCCCTTGGCGTCATGCCTTACATTACGGCGTCGATTATCGTTCAGCTTCTCTCGGCCATCGTGCCGGCTTTTGAGGCGATGAAAAAAGAAGGTCAATCGGGCCAGATGCGCCTCAACCAGTATTCCCGTTATCTGACGGTTATCTTCGCGGTTGTGCAGTCCTATGCGCTGGCTGTCGGGCTGGAAAGCATGTCGTCGGGCATCGGCGGCGCTGTTATCGCACCGGGCTTGTTCTTCCGCGTTAGCACCGTGATTACGCTGACAGGCGGCACGATCTTTTTGATGTGGCTGGGTGAGCAGATCACCTCGCGCGGCATCGGCAACGGCGTGTCCATGATCATCTATGCCGGTATCGTCGCGAACTTGCCGCATGCGATGGCGCAGACCTTGGAGTTGGGCCGTACCGGCGCGATGTCCACATGGTTCATCCTGTTCGTGATGGCTTTGACCGTTGTTGTTCTAGCCGTCTGCGTGTTCTTCGAGCGCGCGCAACGCCGCATTCTGGTGAATTATCCCAAACGTCAGGTGGGCAACAAGATGTATGGCGGCGAGGCGTCGCATATGCCGCTGCGCCTGAATACATCGGGTGTTATTCCGCCGATCTTTGCCAGCTCTTTGCTGTTGTTCCCGCTCACGCTCGCCAGCTTTACGGATGTGCAGCAACAAGGCGGCCTTCTGGCCGATATCGTCGCGGCGATCAGCCATGGCAAGCCGCTTTACATGATCCTCTATGCGTTGATGATTATCTTCTTCTCCTTCTTCTATACGGCGGTTGTGTTCAATCCCGTCGAGACGGCGGATAATTTGCGCAAGTATGGCGGTTTCGTTCCCGGCATTCGTCCCGGCAACAACACGGCTGATTATTTTGACTATGTGCTGACGCGGTTGACGGTGATCGGCTCTGCCTATCTGGTCGGCGTCTGCTTGTTGCCTGAGTTCCTAATGAGCAAAAGCGCGGTGCCGTTTTATCTGGGGGGCACGTCGCTGTTGATTGTGGTGAGCGTGACAATCGATACGATCTCGCGCGTCCAATCGCATCTGATCGCGCATCAGTACGAAGGGCTGATCAAAAAGTCCAAGTTGCACACCAATCGTTAAACGGGAAAATGACGATGAATATTATTCTGTTGGGGCCTCCGGGCGCTGGTAAGGGTACGCAAGCGCGTATGCTGGAAGAACATTTCGGCATGGTTCAGCTGGCAACGGGCGACATCCTTCGCGCCTCGATCAAAAACGGCGAGCCTTTGGGTCAGCAGGCCAAGAGCTATATGGACAAGGGTGCGTTGGTGCCGGATGAGCTGATGATCGGCATGATTGAAACGCGCATCAAGCAACCGGATTGCGCGAAAGGGTTCATTCTCGACGGTTTCCCGCGCACGGTGCCACAGGCACAGGCGCTGGACCGGATGTTGGATTCCAACGATATGAAGCTGGATTCCGTTATTGAACTGAAAGTCGACGAGGCCGCTTTGGTCGAGCGCGTTTCGGGTCGTTTTACCTGTGCCAAGTGCGGCGAGGGGTTCCACGATACCTTCAAGCCGACGAAAAAAGAGGGTATCTGCGATGTCTGCGGGGCAGGGGAGTTCACGCGCCGCGCCGATGACAATGCTGAGACGATGAAAACGCGTCTGCAGGCCTATCGCGATCAAACCGCGCCGATTTTGCCCTATTATGCTCAAAGGGGCGCCTTAAAAAGCACCGATGGCATGGCCGAAATGGGAGTTGTCTACGCCAATCTTAAGCAACTTCTTGGTTTCGCTTAAACTTCCCTTCATTTTATCCGTCCTTTCCCCGCATGGTTTTGCCCTCTCCTTAACCATACTGAAATAAATTTATGCGAAAAATCTGGAGCTGTTCTCTTTAAGGTTCTTAAAGAGATAGCGGGTTAAGTTTGGTTTAACGGCGCCGGCAGACGAGTGATTCGTTTTGACTGGTTGCTTGTCGTTAAGATCGTTTG
>DNGD01000170.1 GCA_003486725.1 Rhodospirillaceae bacterium | reverse complement strand
CAGCCGTTCCTGCGCAATCTGGAGCGGCTTGGCATTCAGGCCAGTTTCCGCAACGTGGACTCCTCGCAGTACCAGAACATGATGAACGACTTTGATTTCGACATGACCGTGCATGTGTTCGGCCAATCGCTTTCGCCCGGCAATGAGCAGCGCGATTTCTGGGGATCGGCCAAGGCCGATCAAAAAGGCAGCCGCAACCTGATCGGCGTGCGCGATCCCGTCGTAGACGAACTGATCGAGAAACTGATCCATGCCAAGGATCGCGCCGAGTTGGTGACCCTGTGCCGCACGCTGGATCGCGTGCTGCTGTGGGGCCATTATGTGATCCCGCACTGGAACTTCGGCGCTTACCGCGTCGCATATTGGAACAAGTTCGGCATGCCCGCCGTCAACCCCAAATACGGCTTCGACCTCACCAGCCTGTGGTGGAGCAAGTAGGCCAATGCCCCCCCCCTGAGGGGCCCCACACTGGAAGAAACAAAATGGGATCCCCGCGAAAGCGGGGATCCCATTTCCTTGTTTCTTCTTGCACCACTACAAAAGCTCCTTGGCCTTATTATTAACCAAGACAGAATAAATGATGCCCCTAGCAACAGTAGGTCAAGCCTACCGTGCCCGCTCCGCAATGGCCCAGAACCCGTCGCTGTTCAGGCTGGCGCTGCCAACCAAGACGCCGTCAATGTCGGGATCTTGCAAGATGCCTTCTGCATTATTGGGAACAACTGAGCCCCCATAGATGACCTGAATCATGTCCCCCGTTGCTCCCAGAGAGCGGCGCACAAGACGATGTACGGCGCGGATATCGTCGGTGCTGGGGATCTCCCCGCTTCCGATGGCCCAGACGGGCTCATACGCGATCACAAGCTGCGCGGCATGGAATTTGTCCGGCAACGAGGAGGAAAGCTGCTGCACGATGGCCTCATCCGTCGCCCCGCTGGCGCGCTGCTCCAGCGTCTCGCCAACACAAACGATTGTCGTCAATCCAGCGAGTTGAGCCGCCGTCACTTTTTTGGAGATCAGTTCGCCCGATTCACCATAAGCCGCGCGACGCTCGGAATGCCCCAGAATAACATAACGGCACCCCAGATCCGCGAGCATCCCCGCGCTGAGGTCGCCCGTATAGGCGCCGTGATTCGCATAATGACAGTCCTGTGCCCCAAGCAGCACGGGCGTTCCCATCAGGGCGTCAGCGATTGGCCAAAGCAACGTGGCCGGCGGGCAAAGAACAACATCAAAGGCCAACGGCATGGCTGCAACAGCTTTATCCGCTACTTCCCGCGCCAGATTGAGGCCCGAGGTCAGACGGCCATTCATTTTCCAGTTGCCGACGATGAGCTTGCGTCTTTTAGTCATTCCCCACCCCTTGTTTTCTGTAATCCGTCATCTAATGTTGTTGTTGCCGAGACGAGCATACCCTCTTATCATGGCGTGCGGCAATCCGGAATCACACTCGCTTTAATCCCTAAAGGATAATTTCATGCTTCAGACTATGCGCGACCTGACAAAATCTTGGATCTTCAAGAGTCTTATGATGCTTCTTATCGTCAGCTTTGGCATTTGGGGTATCGGCGACATGTTCCGCGGCAATCCGAACCAACGCGAAGTCGCAAAAATCGGCGCGATTGAAATCCCCGTCCAGACCCTTGAGCAGCGCTTTTTGCTGGGCATGCCCGAAGCGCGCAACGTTTTTGGTGCCGACCTGACCGTCGCACAAGCACGGCAAATCGGCGTTCTGGATCGCACCCTCAGACTGATGATCGAGGAGCATTCTTTTAATCAGGAAGCCGCGCGTCTCGGCCTGAACATTCCCAACGAAATCGTGATGGCCACCTTGCGCAAAAATCCGCAACTCCGCGATCGGGAGGGCCGATTCAACACGCAGCTTTGGCACCAGATTCTTTCCAAGACCGGCATGTCCGAGCAGATGTTCGTAGATTATGAGCGCAATCAGGCGGCGCGCCAGATTCTGTTCGGGACGCTCTCGACAGAGATCCCTGCGCCCAAAACCATGGTGGATACGCTTTATCAGGCCCGCGGCGCAAAACGGGTCATGGAAGTTATCACCCTGCGCCATGAGAGCATCAACAACCTTCCCGAAGCCAGCAAGGAAGCCTTGGAGGCCTATTACAAGGCTCATGAGGATCGCTATCTTGTGCCGGAGTTTAGAGGTCTGACGGTGGCATCTCTGGAAACGGAAGGTCTGGCCAAAGACATCACCATCACCGAGGAGCAAATCAAGGCGGCCTATGAAACACGCGCCGCCGAGCTGACCCAGCCCGAAACGCGCGATCTGGTACAAATTGTTTTCCAAGAGGAAGAAAAAGCCAAGGCCTTTCACACCTCCCTCCCCTCGCCCGCCAGTTTTGTCGCGACGGCAAAAGCAAAAGGGCTGACGCCCGTTACCATGGTGAAGATCAGCGAGAAGACCATTCTCCCCGAACTCTTCGCGACCGTTTTCGCCGTTGAAGAAGGTCAGGTCTCCGCTCCCATCAAAAGCGATTTGGGATGGCACGTCGTTTGGGTCAAGACGATCCATGCCGGCGGCAAACCAACCCTCGACTCCGTTCGAGGCGAGTTGAAAACAATCTTGCAGGAAGAACATGTCGGCGATCTGATCGCCAGCACGGTGAACAAGCTTGACGACATGATTGCCTCCGGAAAAACTCTTGAGGAGTGCGCCGATACCTTGAAGCTTCGCCTCAACCGTTATCCGGCTCTGGATCAAGAAGGTCGCGATATGGATGGCCGCGAGGTCAAGGACATTCCCAACAAGGCCGATACGCTCCGCGCCGCTTTTGAACTTGGGCAAGGCGAAACGGGTCAAGTCATCGATGGTGGACAAGGGAAATATTTCGTCGTGCGCAATGACCAGATTGTGCCAAGCCACACGAAGCCTTTTGAAGAAGCCAAGGCCAAGGTCATCGCCGATTGGCGGATCGATCAGCAGGCCGTCAAGGCCGCCACCATGGCCGAGGAAATCGCCAAGGCCTTGCGCGAAGGAAAGCCCGCCACCAGCTTTGCCTCACACGCTGGTATTTCCGTGACCCTATCCAAGCCTATGTCTTTGATAAGCGAACCGGACAAATCGGTTCCTGCCGAGGCTGTTTCCAATATCTTTAAAATGGGTAAAGGCGACGTCATAACAGCCGCCGGCGACCACAAACACTATATCTTGAGGCTGTCGGATATTGTGCCCGTGAACCCGCAAAAGCCTGAAGAATCGCGCATTAAAGTGATCGAGGATCTTTCCGACAAGCTTCCCTACAACCTTGTCGAGCAATATATCCTTCATCTTAGAAAGGATTTTCCGGTGCGTGTTAACCAGCGCTTATTGGACGATTTAAAAAATCGTGGGGAAAATCGTCCAGAGTAAGAACAAGTTAACGTTCAACCGCTAGATTAAGGGAATGAAACACCTCATTTTTCTCATCCCCCTCCTTTTCTGGGGTGCAGGTACTGCGCACGCTGCTCCGGCAGATGCGCGGGAGGTTGCACGAATCAATAACTGCATCCCAAAGAAGATAGAGGTCTATCAACAAGGGATGGGTGTCGACTCTCCCACGACATATCGCGTGGAATGCATCGCCCCCAAAACGGTTGGAGAAAATGTTCCCAAAATGCCCCCTTCTATGTTAGTTCGATGCAGCGGAAGCCTTTGCGAGATGCTGCGTCCCCTCACTGAATCAAAACAATAACCGAGCACAATCCTCTATGGCAAAAGATAAAACAGAAGCTTTTACAGTGATTGACCAGTCAGAGCTGGATGAAATTATCGCAAAGCACGTTGCTTACAAGGGCGGCCGTTCCAATGGCACGCGCGCGATTTTACAGCATTATGACTTGTCTGGTCTGTCATTCAAAAACAGCGACATGTCGAACGCGGATTTCACAAGCTCGATCATGGTGGAAACCAGCTTTGAACGGTGCAAACTTGACTACGCCGTTTTGTACGCCTGCGACTTGCGCAAAGCCAATTTCTCCCATGCCAGCCTTGTTCGCGCCGATCTGCGCGGTGCCTGCTTGCGCGGCGCAATTATGGCGGGAGCCAACCTGAGTGAAGCCGACCTTCGTGAAGGCTCCTACGCAACCTATGACCCCGATAAAGGCCTGACCTTCACGAGTGATAGCGACGTATGGAAAGAGGGAACGGGCGGCGTTGATATGCGCGGTGCCAATCTCGGATCGGTGAAGCTTTCGGGTGCCATTGCTATCAATTCGAACTTCGAAGATGCCAACCTATCAAAATCGACAATCATTCGCGGCAATTTGAACGGCGCAAACCTGACCGGTGCAAACCTTGCCGGCGCGGATCTTAGTCAGTGCGAATTGAAGAATGTCAATTTGCGCGGCGCAAATTTGACCGGCACCATGATGGATTTTTCAAATCTGGATAACGTGGATTTATCCGGTACGTTGACAGACAAGCCAATGGGCCTGACGGTCGGCGACTTGAAAATACCGTTGGACGAGATGATCAAATCCCACCAAATCTGGATTAAATCCCAAGGTGAAGAAGGTCAACGGATTGATCTCTCCGATCACGATCTACGCAATGCCCCTTCCCTGTCTGGCGCCAACCTCACCATGATGGTTGCCGAGCGCGCCGTCTGGTATGGACATGATCTCTCGAACATCAGTCTGCAAGCCGCCACGTTGAAGGGCGGTGATTTCCGTCATTGCACCTTTAACAACTCTGACCTGCGGGGCACGAACTTCAGCAAGAGCACGATGGTCGGCACCAAATTTTCAAAATCGCGGCTGGAGCCTCTTTTCTTCGAGGGCGGACGCATGCTGAAAACATGTTTTGCCGGAGCCAATCTTCGTTACTCGGATTTCACAAACGCCGTCTTGCGCGATGCCGACTTCTCCGATGCGGATCTCAGTTTCGCGAATTTCATCGGGGCGGATATTACGGGAGCAGATTTCAGCCGCGCCGTGATGCATGACACCAAGATCCGGCCCTTGGGTTAAGCGCTTAACTCTGCCATCAAACCATCGAATTGCTTGCGCATCGAGGCAAGATCCAGCGGGCTTTTCTGTGAGCCCTCCGCAGCCTTGCGCAAGGCCTGCGCGCGCCGCCAGCGTTCCTGCGCCGCATCGCTCAAGGCAGGCAGAACAGGCTCGATCCGCTTCATCCCCTCGATTGAGCCGGTACAATACAGCGCGATATCTGCGCCGGCCTCAAATGCTTGCCGCACCCGCTGCTCCAACGGCAATTTCAATGCCCCCATTGCCAGATCATCGCTCATCACCAGACCTTGAAAGCCCAAAGCGCCGCGAATGATGTTTTGATGAACGGTTGAGGAAAGCGAAACAGGATTCAAAGGATCAAGCGCCCGAAAAACGATATGGCAATTCATCGCAAACGGTGCATCGGAAAGCGCCTTGAACGGGATGAAGTCCGTCGATCGAAGTGTTTCTTCATCGGTGTCGACAAACGGCAAATCACAATGCGGATCAACCAACACACGGCCATGGCCCGGCATGTGTTTGATTACAGGATAGACACCGCCTTCCAAATAAGCCTCAACAGCGCAGCGCCCCAATTCGGCAACCAGCTCCGGCATCGCGCTCAGCGCACGATCGCCAATGGCCGAAGAAGCGCCCTCCACGTATAGATCCAAAACAGGCGCGCAGTTCCCGTCAATCCCGACGTCGCGCAACATCGCTGCCGTCAGACGGCTATGAAGGCGAATAATCTCGCATCCCTTTTCAAGATTCTTTTCAGCCCATCGGCCAATCGGACGGAGCGCCGGAAACAAGGGCCAATGCGGCGGCTTCAAGCGCGCAACACGTCCGCCTTCCTGATCGATAAAAACAGGAGCGTCGTCGCGTCCGACACTGGCACGCAGTGCTTGGGTCAACGCCCTCACCTGCGCGGGATTCTCGCAGTTCCGTTGAAACAGAATGAAGCCGAACGGGTTGATCCGCGCGAAGAGCTCGCGCTCCGCATCCGTTAACATGGCTCCCTCACACCCCAGCAAAACCGCTTTGATGATCCCCATATTCTATCTCCAGCACTCTACCCTAGGTTGCATACAGAGCCATTACCACACGCCGGATAGCAAACGTCGATATGTAACTTTATGATTTTTAAAAGCAATATTCAACATACACTTAGAGGGGCATTCTCGAAAAATATATGGCGGATCAGTGACAGAAAAAAATTTTAATAATTTTCTCTGTTAATAATGTTTACTTTTTGTTAAAGCTGCTTTACGACTAGGCGTAAAGTATGGTTAACGTGGTTAATCTCTGTGGCTAAACCATGACACCGTGCAGATGTATTTTTGACTTCTAAGAGGCTGTCTCATGCGCGTTTTGCTTGTTGAAGATGATACGTCCGTAGCCAAGAGCATTGAGCTTATGCTTCAGGCAGAAGGCTTTATCGTTGACACCACCGACTTAGGCGAAGATGGGCTTGAGATCGGCAAACTCTATGATTATGACATCATCATCCTTGATTTGATGCTTCCCGACATCGACGGGTACGAAGTTCTGCGCCGCCTGCGCGCCGCCCGCGTCACAACCCCTATTCTAATCCTCTCCGGTCTTTCCGAGCTGGATCACAAGATCAAAGGCCTTGGATTTGGCGCCGATGATTACCTAACCAAGCCCTTCGATCGTCGTGAGCTGGTCGCCCGCATTCACGCCATCATCCGCCGCAGCAAAGGCCATTCCGACAGCGTCATCCGCACCGGTAAGTTGATGGTCAACCTTGATGCACGCACCGTTGAAGTGAACGGCTCGCCGCTTCACCTGACGGGCAAGGAATATGGCATTCTTGAACTTCTCAGCTTGCGCAAGGGAACGACCTTGACAAAGGAAATGTTCCTTAACCACCTTTATGGCGGCATGGACG
>DNGD01000146.1 GCA_003486725.1 Rhodospirillaceae bacterium | reverse complement strand
TGGGATCGTGCATCCACAGCATGGCAGGCGAGAAATTCTTCGCCCGCCATTTCGCAAGCGTGCGCGTAAACGCGCCACGCTCGACGATTTCGTTTTGACTGTCCAGCAATCCAAAAACACTGGCATAGCCTGTAAAAGTACCGTCCTGCGCAATGGCCTTAACCTCCATCGCACCGGAAATATGATGTATTGTCATTCTCTCTCCTGTTAAAATGTGCCCAATAAAAAAGCCCCGCGTTTCCGCAGAGCTTTTTGTTTCGGCTATAATCTACTTTTACCGAATTTTCTTTACCGCCAATAAACACGGGCGTGCATACTGATTACTCATTTTACATTCTACGACCGAGCCCGGAAGGAATTCCCATGTTTCATCTTCAGGATCATAGTTTGGCGTGGGTAACACCTTAAACAACCCTTCGGCTATTTGCACCGCTTCTGTAGCACGAGCGGTTTCTGTTCCTTCATTCAGTAATCGAATATGTATTTCCACAGTCTCTTGACTCGTCATTTTCCCCTCCATAAAGCTAATATCGCAAACATGTTTACGGAAATTTTGATGGATTAAACTTATCTCCACTAATCTGCAAAATTTCTTTTGTCACTTCATCACGAACAACAAATCGGCCCGTTTTTGGATCTTCGTAGCGGACAGCTGTGTTCCTTGGGTTCACTTTGTTTGGCGCAGGATACTTGTTTCCCTTCTTGATCACGCTCGTAATTTCGTCCGGAGTCCAGTTTCGTTTCTCCATTTGGTTCGCCCAACGCTTGGGCGATTTGAACGATCCAAATGTCCAACCCGCGCCTCGACGTCTTGAGGAAATAAAGGCGCGTAACGCACCAATTATACGCGGTGCACGTAAAAATGGCAAAATCAAAACTTCCGGATACATCGGCTCAAGCGGCGGATCGTCAATATCTGGCGCATCACGAAAAGGCCCCTCACCACCGCTATCTGTGTTTCCATTCCCTCCTCCTGTATCAATCCATTGGCCTCCATCAGGGCTCCCTGCGGGGGCGCGTGGTTGTGCCGGATTATACTTCTGATCAAGATCAACCATCACCTCTAACAAAGAAGCGGCGCGAATAATTTTACTCAATGCCAAAGGCACGCGTCCTCTTCGTATATAGAAATCAAATGCCAAACGCCTTGCTTCTACGTGTATTGATTTTATCTTATGCGTAGTTTTTATCATACCTCCCCCGCCTTCCTCGCCTCATACCCCAACGCGGCGCGTTTTTCGTCCACCGTGAGGAAGTCAACGTTCTGCAGCTTGTCCCACAGCACGTCGCGCCGCGTGGTTAGCGCGCTAATCTCGTCACGATCAAAATCCAAAGCCAGATCGTCGCCGAAATGCGGCACGAGCCAATGATCGAACGCGGCGATGGTGCGGGTCAGAAGCGGCAGCACCGTTTCCTCATAAAACGCGAGCCGCGCCTCGGCCATGTTCGCGTAAGTCTGCGCTCCCGCAATGCCGATCAGCTGCGCAGGCACCCCGAACGCCAGCGCGATATCCCGCGCCGCCGCATCACGGCCTGCCTGCCAATCCATCTCTTGCGGCGACAGGCTCATCTCGCGCCACTCCAGACCGCCTTCCAAAATCAAAGGCCGTCCGGCGTTGCGTCGTCCCGCGAAATGCTGATCCATTTCGTCGCGCAACCTTGTCACTTGATCGTCGGACAGGCTCGCAGGGCCATCCTTCGGCGCATAGACCAAAGCGCCTGAAGGCCGCGCACCCTGATTCAATAGCGCCTGATTCCACGCGCCCGCCGCATTATGTTGATCGACCGACAGCATCGCGGCTTCAAGCGGCGCCATCCCGTACCAATCATCCAGCGGATGGAAATGCTTCAGATGCAAAATCGGTGACTCCCCCGTGATGGGGTCGCACATCCAGCGCGTCACACGCCCGTTCACGCTATATTCATAACCCATCGGCAAGCCGACCTCGCTAGGGATCACCTTCATGCGGTCGGGGCGCAGCACATAAAGCTCCGTCGGGCTCTGGCCATCCATCGGCTGCACGGCTTCGATATACGCGTTGCCGGCAGTCTCCAGATTGATAAACACACTCTCCAGAAACGACACGCCGTCTTGCATCGGGTTCGGATGATCGAGCAGATCCAGCAGCGGGTGAGACTCCAGCTCCTCGCCCTTGCCATTATACAAAAGCCACGGCACGTTCGCGGCGGCGCTCGCAATCATCGAAGCGCAGCGATAGGCCACGACGTTCTTGCGATAGCCCTCCTCCACCAACGTATCGTAACGGCGCGGCGTCCATTTGGGTTTGCCGACATGGCTAAACGCCACAACTGGCCCCGCCCCGCTCATCTTTGTTTCGCTTGGCTTTGTTTCTTTCAGGCCTCTTTCATTTAGACGCAGCAATGGCGTCACAAGATCGCGTAATCTCATGCTTGGTTCTCCTTTATGGTTTTAAAAAATATCTTCAACGTTCAGAGTTATCTCTCCCCTACGTCATCCCACGACATTTTCTCTTCGCACTTTCCCCTTATCGTCATCCCGGGGAAACATTCTCTTCGGCGCGAAGCGACGAAAGAATGTTTAACCCGGGAACCAGTGGGCCTATCCATTAGTGACGTTGGCCGACATTTCAAAACGGTGAGTCGGTCTGGGTCCCTCGTCCATTTTCTTTCGTCGCTTCGCGCCGAAAAGAAAATGTCGTGGGATGACGATAAAGGAAAAATTGCGACAGAATTCCTCTAACCTCTAACCTCTACCCCCTCATATCCTCCTAATCCTCGGCTCTCCTCTTGTGGGGGAACTTAACTCCGTCACTGCCCAGACCATCGCATCGACGCGGTCGGGCGATTTTTTCGCGACATTATCCGGCGTAAAGCTAACCATCTGGTCTTCAAGTTTCGGGAACCCGCCGACATGTTTCACGCGCTCCTGCTCATACAGCGCAGCGACAGGCATAGCGCGGTCGAACTTGCCGCGGATCGCGCGAACGGGTTTAAAAAATATCGTCGGCATAATCTGGCGCAGCAACCGCTCCACCAATTCGCCGCCTGCGTTTGTTTCTGCGACAATCATTTGGGCTCCATATTCCTCATAAAGTTGAACAACCTGCCGCGCCCACCCCTCAGGCGACCGCTTGCAAGACCAATCGGCCAAGATATAGATAATGCCATCCTCGCCAAGGCCGGCGGCGATGATGCCCGTTTCGTCTGCGTTCGCGCCGCTGCTCATGGCCGGATCAACCGCCACAATCACGCGCGATAATACCGCCGCCGGCTTTTTCACGCGGCCCGCATCGATCGCATCGCGCACCCACAAAGCGCCGTCTGTGTCTTCCAAAATCTCCGCGTCCAATTCCTGCCGCCCCAGCCGCGAGCCTCCGTACTGGATTTTCAAATGATCCAGCATCTTCGCGGGCAAATGCTCGGCATTTTCAAATGTCGTGCCGCGCGTCATCCTGACGTCGCTTCCATCCCTGGCAACCAACTCACGCACCAGTTTCGTATTGCGCGGCGTGGTCGTCACGATCACACGCGGATCACGCCCCAGCCGCAGCCCGAACCACATCTGATCGAACGCGGCGCCGCTCGGCCACGCGCACAACTCGTCGCACCAGACGCGATGATGCTGCGGCCCGCGCAAGCGATCCGGCTGATCGGCGGAATAAAGTTTAATTCGGCTTCCGTTGAACAAAACCAGATCGCCGGTAGAGCGATGCCAGTTACTGACGCATTGCGGCGGCAGCACGCGCAGCAATCCGCTTTCGCCTTCCACACACACATCGCGCGCATCGGCAAAGGTCGGCGCGATCACCCCGATACGGCTGCCCGCGTTCCACAAGGCGAAATGTGCGATATCCTCGGCACCGGTCCGCGTCTTGCCCCAGCCGCGACCGGCCAAAATCAACCAGACGCGCCAACGTCCCTTCGGCGTTACCTGTGACGGCCTCGCCTCCTTAAGCCACCGGAGGCGGCTTAGGAACGCTGCCAGATTTGGCCGCGGCAAGTCGTGCAAGAAGGGTGCGCGCTTCGGCAATGGCAGCGGCGCGTTCCTCTTCTTCACGGCGGCTTGCTTCATGATCTTCATTTTCCTTTTTGTCTAATTGTTCCAATAAAACCTTCGCGGCGGAAATTCGCGTCGCCCCGCTCTGCGTTTCATCCAGCAGCGTCGTTAGAACCTCTCGGATTTGTTTTCGTCGTCCCTCTGCCGTACGTGGGATTTTTAATTTCTGTTTGGAATCTTGTTTTTGTACGGCTTCTGTTTTCTTGCTGGGCAGAAACCGCCCGCCTTCTCCGCGCTCTCGTTCGTTCCCGCGCGCTCTTTCTTTTTCCGTCATAATGTCTCCTTTTGAAATCCATCGGCCTGCCCCCTTCGCGTCATCCCCGCGAAAGCGGGGATNNCGCTTTCGCGGGAATGACGAAAAAAAAGACAACAAAAAAGGCCTTACGCTTGTCGCGCCGTAGCTGCTTCGCAGCGAAGGCGGATTTCCATAAGACCTTGTCTACTTCCTGCTTCCCCTAGTCCCCAGTCCCGAGTCCCGAGTCCCGAACTCTTCCCCTCTCACCCTATGCAACGTCTCTCACCACCGACTCGATAGCCCATAAAAAAAGGCCTCACACTGTGGTGAAGCCCTATACATCTTTTTGCGCTGTTTTTTTGTGGCGCGTTTTAACTTGTCGCGCCGTAGCCCGATGGGGCGAAGGCGGATTATACCGGAACGTGTATCACAGTTTTTTTCAAAAGTCAAGTAAAAAACGCAATCTCACCGCACTTATTTTCTGAATCGCAACAAATGCGGAACTCGCGATAACATTTTATTAAAGAAATCGCACGCAATCTGTTAATCTGTGAATCAGGCGCGGAGCCACTCGCGCCGCACTCTGTTGAGAACTGTTTGAGGACACCATGGTCGACTCTATTTCAAATATGTCAGCGCGCTCACTGCTCCACTCGCAGAACCAGACGCAGCAGCCAAACAGCGCCGGTATGGTTGCGCTGAAAAGCAGCACGCGCGCGACACAGGCGATCATCGACCAGCTTCAACAAACCGTTGAGCAAGGCAAAGCCCTAATGAAACACACGGCGGCCAGCGGCGTCTCTCCCTCGTCCAATCTGCCGCGCGGCAGCCTTGTGGACATTGTCGTTTAATTCAGCGCGCCGGTAATAATCCAACAATCTTTTCATCCCGATCCGCAAATGCGGCAGCTGCTCTGCGCGCGGCGTTTCATCACAGCACACGACGGACACCATCACATTGGCGATCATGGCGTGCAGGCTTTTAATCGCGTCGCGCCAGCTTGTATACGCCGCCTCTTGCTTGTCGCTGCGCTGATAGCGCGCCAGATCGACGGTAAAGAACGTAAAGCCGCTGTCATAATGCCCGACGATATGCGGCGCGAGACCGGCAGCCACAAAATCTTTCTTTAACCGCAGCGCGGCGGCGCGTTCGGCGGCCGTAATCACGCCCCCCGCCACCAAAACGTCCAAAGCGCAAGCGCCCGTCGCCCGCACGCGGAAAACACCGGCTGTTTCCGTCGGCTCCAGAACGCGACCCGAATGCTGCCAGCGCTCGGCAGGCCCGAAATCGGACAGCCGTGCCATTTGCCGCGCAAGCTGTGCCAGCGCCGTGGAATCCAGCGCCTGCCAGAAATAAAAGGAGCGCACGGCATCGCGCCGCGCCAGCGCCAGCATTTCCTGATGGATGCGCGCTTCTTCTTCAAAGGTCGGGGTCGAGGCTGAGGCCGAATCACGGAAAATGGCCGCGGCGGCCTGTTGATGGCCAGCCTTAACAACGGCCTCTAATTGCTTATTTTTGGTAGGTGGCTTTGGGTCGCGGGATGAGGAAATGGGTGTGGTAAAACGGGTGTAGCCCTTTGTCATAAAACCCCCTTTTTATAAAAACGAATACGAAACAATGCAGGGATCATATGGATAATAACTGTAAAAGTCGAGGGTTATTTGAACGCCGCCCCAAGATTCGATGCCGCACCGCAACAAAACGACTCAAAACTGAATTCGTGACGAAGCCCCTGTTTTATCCTAATACTGTTTTTGTCATTCCCCTTTTTCTGGAGCCTTCAATGCGCTTGTTGCCTTTCGCTTTCTTCGCATTTTTGACAGCCACCGCCGCAATGCTCGCCCCGCCCGCTTCGGCGCGTTCCGTTCTCCTTCCCGATGACAATACGGACATCACCAGCGGCACCAGCGATGCGCCCAATCTTGGAATCCTGCCGCCGCCGTCACCAGAGCAACCGGTCTCGTCGGCACTGCCGAACACGTCGCAAGTGAAGATCATCCCCAAAACGTCGGGATCGGGTCGCATCATTACGCCAGCAACGACGACGACAACATCACCCCAGCCCCAAGTCGTCCCTGCGCCAGACGCTGCAATACCTGCCATGCCGGCTATGACGACGGAACAATCCGAGGCGATCGTGAACGAAACGATGGCCAGACCCGACGTTCAGGAAATCCTGAAAAATAACGCCCTCAAACTTCCGTCCCGTGAGGAAATTGTTGCGCAAGTCGAAGCACGCAAAGAAACGGGATCGCTGGCAATCACGCCGGGCGGCACCGTAGCACCAGCCTCGAAAACAGATTTGCAGACCATGGCGGAAACACTAGCAGGACGATCATCCGCTAAAAATCACGTTCCCTCGAGAATGGAACTGGTGATCAAAAACATGCATGAGGAAGAGGCAAAGAAGAGACAAAAGGCGCCGATGATCCTCAGCGAATACGCGCTGCCATCAGTCGAAAGCAAGGACATGAAGGAAAGCCTGTCCGTCGCCGTCAGCAACAATTACACATGGGGCGTCGAGGAC
This sequence comes from Rhodospirillaceae bacterium, assembly GCA_003486725.1. Taxonomy (GTDB): domain Bacteria; phylum Pseudomonadota; class Alphaproteobacteria; order UBA9219; family UBA9219; genus UBA8914. Next base: position 4,277 of record DNGD01000146.1, on the reverse strand, counting down.
ACGAATTTGCTCACCACCGCCTTGGGGTACAACCGCAAGACGATCCCCGAAAACTGCCAGCTGCGACTTGACCCCACGCTGGAGACGACAAAGCCCGAGGTGCCCTATGCCGCGCGCATCATGTCGGGGCAAAGCGCGATGATTAAATACAGCGGCGCGTTGACCAGCATTAAACTGCGCGCGCGGGCGGTCTGCCACAAGCCGACGGTTCTGCCGCAAAAAGGCATGGCGATCACGCAAACGGCGGATAAATATTCGGTCCAGCTGATGGGCGAGCCTTCCTGCGCGATCGATGCCGCCTCTGGCCGCATTCCCTCTTCCATCACCATCCAGTACAATGGCGACGGCCAAGTGGAATGCAAATATTAGGGACTAGGGACTCGGGACTAGGGACTAGGGACTAGGGACTGGGGACTGGGGACTGGGGACTAGGGACTGGGGACTGGGGAAATATATATCCCGTCATTGCGAGCAAGCCGTCACAACCGTGACGGCGCAGCGCGGCAATCCATCTTCCTTACCCCCACTCGTCTTCCCGCACCCCTCATCGTCTTCCCGCACGAAGTCACGCCGTAGCTCGCAGAGCGAAGGCGGACGAAGATGCGGGATCCAGCCTGCCTTGCCGAAGCTGCGAAGCAGCACAGGCAGGTTGAAATCTCTGCTCTATCCGACTAAAACCGCTCTATCGGACTTACATAGGGAGCTTTTTACTGGATCCCGCATCTCCGCGTCACGCTGTGACGCTTCGTGCGGGAAGACGAAATAGGAAACGCTGAACTCTTCCCAAGTCCCAAGTCCCGAGTCCCGCCCTTCCCCCAACCCCAATCAACGAGCCACCCCATGACCCTGCCCGTCGCCATCACCACCCTGCCCCACGCGGCAGGCCTTGACCTTCCCGCCTATGCCACCGAGCACGCCGCCGGCATGGATTTATGCGCCGCCGTCACCGAGCCCGTCACGCTGCAAGTGGGCGAGCGCAAGCTGATCCCCACCGGCCTGTCCATCGCGCTGCCCGAAGGGTACGAGGCGCAGGTGCGCCCGCGCTCCGGCCTCGCGCTGAAAAACGGTCTGACGGTTTTGAATTCGCCGGGGACGATCGATGCCGACTATCGCGGCGAGGTGCAAGTGATCCTCGCCAATCTAGGCAACGAGCCCTACACCGTGACGCGCGGCCTGCGCATCGCGCAGATGGTCATCGCGGCCTATGCACGGATTTCGTGGGAGGTTGTCACCGCCCTGCCCCCCACCACCCGCGGCGCAGGTGGTTTTGGGTCTACGGGGGTTGGGTAGGAAGGGAAAGGGCTAACTTATCCCTTGTCGGTGCCACCCGTATCATCTGACATATCTTTTTTAATCTGTGCGTCAGTGCGTCCACCACCACTGCGCGTCGTGCGCCCACCGGTAGAGCTGCTCCTACTCCCCAACGCAGGGATGTTCCGCTGCTGTCCTTGTTGATCCTGCACAGACTGCGACTCCTGTAAATAGGAAGGCGTAAAGGAATCTTGTTCTGTTCCACCGGAAAGTGGTGTTCCATGCGAACCAAGGTTATCGCTTTCCGACTGTGAGTAATCAGGAACACCGTCGCGATCATTACCATCAAGAGACGGCGGACCGAATGAACCGCCACCGCCATAACCGCTTGGTGTCGTGAGCCTTGCCGAGCCATCCTCATTGATTGCGTCAACGCCTCGGACAGGTTCCAGATGACCTCCGCCGTCACCACCACCGTTATCTCCGCCACCACCGCGGCCAAGCCTACGATCCTCCATGCCTTTGATGCTAGTGCCAACGTTCTTTGCCCAACCCCCAAAACCAGACGCCGCCTGCTGGGAAAGGTAAGCAGCCGCAGTTCCAACCAATTTTGTATCCACCCCTTCTTCTTTTATCGTTGATTTTCCAAGCCAGCTAAGCGCAACCTGCGGAAAAACGCCGATCAAACTGAAACACTCATTAGCCATAATCAAAACCATCGCTGCATATATTACCGAGTAAATTAATTTTGATAGCAAGGCCGTGCTTCCGCTGAACGACCCCGTTCCCTTTGACGCAATGAGAAACGCTTCGTTCAAAAAGATCAGCGCAACACTAAACAATATAAAACCGGCGACAAGCCCCAATACCATTAAAACAGGCCTCAGCAGAATCTGCGTTAAAACGCCATAGCCATACTTTGCCTGATCCCCCGATATTCCCTCGCCGTACGGATTGACGTGTGCCAAAGCAAAAAGAGGCATAGACACGACCGCTTCAAAAACAGACATCAACCACGTTAATGCGCCGAAGAAGAAACGGAAGAACGGATATAAGGGGACAATAAATGCCATCACAAAGCCAATCAGGAAGAAAAAGACGGCGAGGGTAATTAAAAACGATGCCACACTGGTTATTAACCCAACCATTGCCCCCCCAGCAAAAATTTTTGCCCCCAATGCGACCACATATAAACCAGATACAAGTGTGAAACACCATTGCGTCATGTGAATGAAGTTTTGTCCAAATGCCGCTAGCTCGCCAAGAGGGTTGGAGGTACTGCCAAACGAAATGGCCAGCTCACCGGTTTTTGTCCAAAGCCCAATGGCTGCGCCCGCCTTGTCAACCAACAACAACACGGCATTCAAGGCTCCACCACGAAATATTGCCAGCCAATCTGGACTACTCGGTGCCTCCTTAAGGCTCGTTGCGGCCAACTTTGTAGCCGTAAGGTTTACATCCTCTGCATGTTGCATCGTGTTATTATAATTTTCCAAGGCCTCTGCGGAGCTCTTAAATACGCTCTGAAGGTCGTTGTTTTGAAACCATTTGCTGCCCCCCATGGCCGCAACTTCATCATCCTCAAGCAAAGACGGTCTCTTAATACTGGGCATTGCATTGCTTGTTGAATCAACACGATACGAGTGAAACCGAGAAAGTGCGCCAAACCATGTTCCCGCCATCAGCCATCCGGCATTGCCTGCTTTATCAAACACTTTCACTAAATCTTCGTTTGATTTTGCATCCGCAGTCGCAAGCGCAGTCGTCATCGTCGTTGTCAGATCATCCTGAACCGCCTTTACCAGTGCTGCCCATTTGGCTTGTCTTGTTGCATCGGGATCGACTGTCAGACCTGAGCTTTTGACCGCTTGAAGCCCATAGTTTTTACCAAAAAGCTTGATATCCTCAGCGTGCCTTGCAAACACAGCCGCTTGGGTTTTCGCAACCTCGGCATAGACCGTTTCACCTGGCAACGGCACAACAACGACACCACATACCCTTTTACTGATTCCGCTATTAAAATTCCAAAACTCACCCCCAGTTAGTCCCAAGAGATGTTCTCCGGGATCACCAAACACGACATCCGTTATGCTTGTGATAAGGTATGGACTTCCAAAAGCAGGAATAACCTCCATACTACCCTTTACATCGCCCATGTATTTGTAGAGTATTGCCTCACAGGCAGCCGCTTCGGCCAATCCCCTCACTACGCCCGATACATCCGGGATACCCTTCGTACATGATGGCGCATTCGGAAACTTTGGATCACATCCGACGGAACCGTGCTTAAGATTTGTAGAAAAAATATTCCACACTTGACTGGCCATACCCGAGCCCCAACGGGCCACCTGCATCGCCAGATATTGCCCCGTGTTGTAACCGGTTACGTTACAGGTTGTAGCACCACTTGTCGGTGAAGCAGCGCCCGAAGCAATCGGCACCAAGAGGCCAATGGCGAGAACCAAGCGGATCGGCGCCCAAATCTGGTTCGCCTTCCCCATTGCCTTACCCGTATGCGCCGTCTCGGCAATCATAAAAGTCAAATGATACAGAAGAAGAAGCCCAGCGATAACGAGAACGGCCTTACTATAGAAACTCAAAGCAGCACCAAGCGCCGTCATCATGCCGCAATCCGGCTGTGCTGCGGCTGCTGTACCCAACGTGATTTCTTTTCCCTTAAAAAGATAATCGATAACGTTCAGCCCCCAATCCGTTGCTGGGCTCGGGGCTTGAAACACTTGCGCATGGGCGGTGCCCATAAACAGGGACATTAAAAATAAAACAACAAACAGCGCAGAGAACGCCAGAATGCCGACGACGGCGAAGAACATAATTGTCTGGGGCAGCGCTTCGCGCGTAAACGTCACATTGCTATAGGCGGTCGCAATCACCTCACGCAGCGTCAGTCTTTGCGTCATATCATTCATGGCCGGATGATCTTTGGGGAACAGGCGCTGCGCGGCAAACACCATGGCGATAAAGCGCACGAACATGGCCACGCTTTCGCGCAGCGGCGCGATATCGCG
>DNGD01000002.1 GCA_003486725.1 Rhodospirillaceae bacterium | reverse complement strand
ACTGGTTCGAACCCAGTATCGCCCATATCTCTTTGAAAATAAGTATTTCAGCGGGGGCGTAGTACAGTTGGTTAGTACGTCGGCCTGTCACGCCGAAGGTCGCGGGTTCAAGTCCCGTCTCTCGCGCCATTTTCAAAACATTGAGACAGATTATACCGTATGGGTCCCCGCCTTCGCAGGGATGAAAACGTTTCTAGGCTCGTGCCTCGCCAAGAAACGTTAATCAGTTCAAGTCCCGTCTCTCGCGCCATTTTTACCATAAAGCACTGTTGGCTTGGCGGTTTCGTTGTTTTAGAACGGAACGTGGCATTGCGCGTGTTTCAGCAGCGCGGCTCATGATGTATCGTTTTCCACTGTTCGTTATTTCAGGAAATTAAGATGGTTCAGTCAGGCAATCTTACGCAGTCAAACATTGTGCTTGCACGGCTTAGGGGGCTTGGCCTTGTGCTTTTGTCTCGTCGTGATGACAGCGCGTATGCTCGATCCATTCGCGACCTATTTAGTGATGCCAAAACCATCGTTCTAAACGATGAAACACGTTCACTCGGTTCCCATGAGGGCTGGCACACTTATAATTGTCATTTTTTCACAGCGTATCCGGCCAATGGGCGTTCTAAAATCACGATCGACTATAAGATGTCGAAGAAGGACGCAGTAAATAGTCGTTACTGCGAAAAACTAGAGATCCGTTTTCAGCGTCCAGATAGCGTTGATAGACTGGTGTTTAATGGGTTGAACTGCGGCGACAAAATGCTCGTTCTCGCGGACAAGGAAATTATACCGCAATCGTTGCCTTGGGGTGCCACCATCGCGAAAGAAGCGGCGAGCATTCTCAAAAACAATTCTGTTGTCGTGAGGGTTCATCTACCAAGCGAGCCACGATCTGGTTGGTCGCTGTTCGTGCGATTACGCAATATAGTATTTCAGCGCGGACGACTGCAAACGTTGGCTTAGACCCTTTTGGTTAAGTCGGCTGGTCGGGATTTGTCGATCGGGGTACCCCCCAAGGCCTTGAAAACAAAAAATATTTCCAAAACGGGGGCTTTCCTTAATGATTGCTTATGCCTGTTTTGATATAATGCGCTTGTTAGCGGGGATGATTATTTAACGAATGATTTTAGGAGAACAGCAGTGAGTAAAGATATCCATATTTTACATGAATTCACAGTGGGGACAGCCATCCCCCATGCTGTTTTGCCGGAAGTCGAAAGTTGGAAGTTTTTAACGCCTGGGACTCATGAGGCCAAACAGCTTTTTTGGGCTTTACGAAACATAACTTGGGCAGAAGGAAGGCCTGTTAAAGATGGGTTTAGAGCGATAACCCCAGACAAGAAAGTCGATATAGAATATAATAAAACGGCGAGAGAGGTTACGGTCATTCTCGGCGATGGCAATGTCGGGGGTCTACTAGGTAAAATCGTGTTAAGCGAGACTGGGATTATCAATCGGAACCGGAAGGATGCGCGGTATACTCAAATACCGTGTGATCTAGACTCTTCCCGACAGAATAGAAGAAAGACAATTCCGTGGACTGAACACAAGGCAATTGTCGCGGCTTTAGCCTCCGTTATTAAGGATCCTGTTGCGGCATCGAAAGAAGCGCATGAATCATCTTTAAAGAATGAATTTAAGGCATCGAAGAAGGAAGCCGTAATAAAACCCATCAAAGAGCCAACCGAACAGCAAGAAAATGTGCCAACACAACCGAAGAAAGCATCGAATCGTCTTCTCAGATTCTGGGCTCCAAAACAATAAATCTCAGCACTAGATTTTTTTTCGTAACAAAAACCCCATCTGCGAATATGCGCGATGGGGTTTTTGTATGTTAACCAACAAATGAAAGCGTGGGCCTATTTTTTGGTGGAATGGATTGCATCCGCCTTAGCCATGCCACAGTCTGACTTTACAAAAAGGGGCATGAGTAGACTTTTTTTTAAAAGAGCGCGAATCGACCGCTTAAACCAGAGGGTGGCATGAGAACTAAGGGGCCGTTTCATGAGCTGGCAAATATCGTAGTTGCTTATAGTAAAACGCACAAACAGCCGTTGAACACCGCCTTTTTTCTCGCGGCAATGAAGGCGCAGACGCGTGTGAGTAGCGGAAAAAAGACGGTTCATGCAACCCATAAAACGCGCCGGTGGGATCGCGGTTCTGGATTTAAAGACTCAACGGACCCTTATAGTTTAGAGATTGCACATACGGTCTATTCGCAAAAACCCCACATGCCTCCTGATCCGGATGGAGAAGATTTTAGAATCACAGTCAAAGGATCTTGGGTTGAATCCGGAGAGGCCGCCTCGAATGGGGCTGGAAATGGTGCCGGAAATTCCCATCAATCGGGCAAAAAGGTTGTAAATTATTCCTTCTCTTATTCAGCCCACGAGTTTGTTGAGCCGGTAATCAGCAGTATACCTGTCGATCTGGTCCAGCAAGTGTTGTCGCTCGCTTCCAAAGCGATGGGGGTTGAGGTTGTGTCGGAGCCCCCAGTAAGAGGCCCTCGATTGGCCAAAGCCATGCCGGAATATATGGTTGCGAATCAGGGGTAGACCCAAGGCGCGGTGGTCGTGATGCCGCGGCGAAGCCGAATAAAAAACCACCTTGCGCCCTTGATTTTTTGGCTCGATCAGTAGATGTTGGGGAGCGCGCCCCCACCTTATTGAGCGAGCCTTTTTCATGGCCGAAAACCTTCTGATCAACTATGCCTCGATCCTCGTGTTTATGGCCGTGGCCACGTTCGTCGCGTTGGCTGCCGTGGCGCTGTCCTTCTTGCTAGCCAAACACAGGCCTGATGCGCAGAAAAATGCCCCCTATGAGTGTGGCTTTCCACCCTTTGGCGATGCGCGGATGAAGTTTGATGTGCGTTTTTACCTAATCGCCATTTTGTTCATTATTTTTGATCTGGAAATCGCCTTTTTGTTTCCGTGGGCGATTGTGCTGTCCGAAATCGGCTGGTTGGGCTTTGGCTCCATGATGGTTTTCCTTGGCGTACTGACTGTCGGGTTTGTTTATGAGTGGAAGAAGGGGGCGTTGGAATGGGATTGACCGCCCCTCCTTTTCAGTTGCCTGACGAAGCTTTGCGCGCGCGAATGGAGGCTTCTGCCCGCTTGATGGGTGAGGAAGTGCAGAACAAGGGCTTTATGCTCGCCAAACTGGATGATTTGATGGCGTGGGCGCGCACGGGCTCCATGTGGCCGATGACGTTTGGCCTTGCTTGCTGTGGGATCGAGATGATCCACGCCTATATGTCGCGCTATGATCTGGATCGCTTCGGCATGATGCCGCGCCCCAGCCCGCGCCAATCAGACGTGATGATCGTCGCGGGGACGCTGACCAACAAAATGGCTCCTGCGCTGCGACTTCTTTACGATCAGATGCCAGAGCCGCGCTGGGTGATCTCGATGGGAAGCTGCGCGAATGGCGGCGGGTATTATCATTATTCCTATTCGGTTGTTCGTGGTTGTGATCGCATCGTGCCAGTTGATATCTATGTGCCCGGATGCCCACCCAGCGCCGAGGCGTTAGTCTATGGATTGTTACAATTGCATGAAAAAATCCGTCGGGGTGACAAACCCACCGTCATCGACCGCCGCAAAGTCGAGAGAAGAGGCGGGCGATGATCGCGCCGTTTCACAGACCTCTCGCTGATGCGGTGCGCGACGCGTTGGATGACATTGCGGTGCAGGTGCAAAGCCAACGCGATGAGCTGACCATCATCGCTCCACGAGAGAAGATTGTAGAAGTGATGCAGGCTTTGCGCGATGATGAGCGTACGGACATGCATCAACTGATGGACGTGTGCGGCGTGGATCATGTGGCGCGTAGGCCGCGGTTTGATGTAGTCTATCAACTGCTGAGCCTTAGCCATAATTGGCGGCTCACGGTGGCCGTGCAGACAGACAAGGCCGTGCCTTCTGTTGTGGGTGTGTATCCATCTACCGGATGGTTTGAGCGCGAGACATTCGATCTGTTTGGCATTACGTTTGATGGGCATCCCGATTTGCGGCGTATCCTGACGGACTATGACTTTGAAGGCCATCCGCTACGCCGTGATTTCCCGCTGATGGGTTTTGAAGAGAAAATCTATGACGATCTGACGCGCCGCGTGGTGAGGCAGTCCGTCACGTTGCAACAGGATTACCGCGCGTTTGACGCGCTCTCCCCATGGCAAGGCATGACCGACGTGCAGAAGCGGGGCGAGAATGACTGAACCCGTGCAAGTGTTGGTGCGTGATAAGGACGGACACGAAGGTGCGCCGTTCACGATCAATCTGGGGCCACAGCATCCGGCGGCGCATGGCGTACTCCGCTTGATCTTGGAGATGGACGGTGAGGTTGTCGAGCGGGCCGATCCGCATATCGGCCTTCTGCATCGCGGCACCGAAAAACTGATCGAGCATAAAACCTATACGCAGGCTTTGCCGTATTTTGACCGGCTTGATTACGTCGCGCCGATGGCAAGCGAACAGTGTTTTTCGCTGGCGGTAGAAAAGCTTTTGGGCATTGCTCCACCTGAGCGCGCGCAAGTAATCCGCGTGATGTACGCGGAAATCTCGCGGCTTTTGAACCATATTCTGGCGGTCACGACTTTTGCGCTGGATCTGGGGGCAATTACGCCCGCGCTGTGGGGCTTTGAGGAACGCGAAAAGCTGATGGGCTTTTATGAGCGCGTCAGCGGCGCCCGCATGCACGCGAACTACATCAGGCCCGGCGGCGTGGCCAAGGATCTGCCGGAGGGCTTGCTGGACGATATCGAAGCGTTCTGCGATCCGTTTATCAAATTTCTGGACGATCTGGAAACGCTACTGACGGATAACCGCATCTTTAAGCAACGCACCGTTGATATTGGTGTTATCAGCAAGGATGATGCGTTGGCGTGGGGGCTGTCGGGACCGATGCTACGTGCCAGCGGCGTGGCATGGGACTTGCGCAAAAGCCAGCCCTATGATGGTTATGAGAATTTCGATTTTGATATTCCAGTCGGCACCACGGGCGACTGTTATGCGCGGTATCTCGTGCGCATGGCCGAGATGCGCCAGTCGGTGCGGATCATTCGCCAATGCATCGCGCGCATGCCGCAAGGCCGCGTGATGATCGATGATTATAAGGTCGCGATGCCGGATCGTGAGGATATTGAAAAGTCGATGGAGGCGCTGATCCATCACTTTAAGTTGGCCACGGAAGGCTATCACGTGCCTTCAGGTGCGACCTATACGGCTATTGAGGCGCCGAAGGGCGAATTCGGCGTGTATCTGGTGGCTGACGGCACAAATATGCCCTACCGCTGCAAAATCCGCGCGCCGAGCTTTGCGCATTTGCAAGTGCTGCCGCTTTTGTCGAAGGATCATATGCTCGCCGATGTCGTCGCGATTATCGGCAGCCTTGATATTGTGTTCGGGGAGATTGACCGGTGAACAACGCGCAACCCAAAAGCTTTTTCTTTGCGCCGGAGAATGCGGTTGAGGCGAAGAAGATTATCGTGAAATATCCGGAGGGTAAGCAGGCCAGCGCAATGTTGCCTTTGCTTGATCTTGCGCAGCGGCAGCATGGCGGCTGGTTGCCTCGCGCGGCTATCGTGCATGTGGCCGAGATTCTGGATGTGCCTGCGATCAAGGCTTTTGAGGTAGCGAGTTTTTACACCATGTTTAATCTGGAGCCAGTCGGGAAATATCTGATCCAGCTGTGCCGGACCACGCCGTGCTGGCTGAAGGGCGGCGAGGATATCGCGCGGACGTGTGAAACACGCCTTGGCATCAAGGCGGGGGGGACGACTCCCGATGGTCTGTTTACGATCAAGGAGGTTGAATGTCTGGGTGCGTGCGTCAATGCGCCCGTCATGCAGATCAACGATGATTATTATGAGGACCTAACTCCCGATAGCGTGATGAAGATTTTGGACGATCTTGCAGCGGGGCGTCAGCCTAAAGCGGGGTCGCAAACCGGACGTTGCGGCTCATGCGCGTGCGGGAAGAACGGGGAGGGCGGAGAATGCTAGCCGACCAAGACCGTATCTTCACCAATTTGTATGGTCAGGCGCCGTGGACGTTGGAAGGCGCGCGGCGGCGCGGCGTGTGGGACGGGACGGCGGCGCTCATCCAAAAAGGCAGCGCGTGGATTATTGATGAGGTGAAAACCTCGGGTTTGCGGGGGCGCGGTGGGGCTGGGTTTGCCACCGGTCTCAAGTGGTCGTTTATGCCCAATCCTTCGGACAGGCCTCACTATTTGGTTGTGAATGCGGACGAGTCAGAACCCGGTACGTGCAAAGACCGCGATATTTTGCGCTTTGATCCGCATCGTTTGATCGAAGGGGCATTGCTGGCGGCGTCCGCGATCCATGCTCATAGCGTATATATCTATATTCGCGGCGAGTTTGTGCGCGAGGCGCGCCATCTGCAGTATGCGATCGATGAAGCATATAATGCAGGATTGATCGGACGCAATGCCTGCGGCAGCGGCTTTGACTGCGATGTTGTTTTGCATCGCGGTGCGGGCGCCTATATCTGCGGCGAGGAAAGCGCGCTGCTCGAAAGCTTGGAAGGCAAAAAGGGACAGCCGCGTAATAAGCCGCCTTTTCCGGCAAATGCGGGGCTTTATAACTGCCCGACCACAGTGAATAATGTTGAAACCATTGCCAGCGTGGGCGAGATTTTGCGGCGCGGTGGTGCTTGGTATGCCGGTATCGGGCGTCCCAAGAACAGCGGCACGAAATTGTTCTGTATTTCTGGGCACGTCAACACGCCGTGTACTGTCGAAGAGGAAATGGGGATTTCGCTGCGCGAGCTCATCGACAAACACGCGGGCGGCGTGCGCGGCGGCTGGTTTAATCTGTTGGCCGTTATTCCGGGCGGCTCGTCGGTTCCGCTGTTGCCCAAACACATATGCGAAACGGCGATCATGGATTATGACGGGCTGCGTGACGCAGGTTCGGCGCTTGGTTCGGCAGGCGTGATCGTCATGGATAAATCAACAGATCTTATTGCCGCAATTGCCCGCCTTAGTCATTTTTATATGCATGAGAGTTGCGGCCAGTGTACGCCGTGCCGTGAGGGTACGGGCTGGGTGTGGCGCATGATGGAGCGTATGGTGCGTGGTAAGGCGACAACTGAAGAAATTGATACGCTGTGGGATGCGACCAAGGAAATCGAGGGCCGCACCATCTGCGCGCTGGGTGACGCCGCCGCATGGCCTGTGCAGGGCCTGATCCGCCACTTCCGCCCGCTGATGGAAGCGCGGATGCGTGATGCGGGGAGGAGCGTATGATCAAGCTCACCATTAATGGAATGCGCGTCGAAGTAGAAGAGGGAACCTCGGTGCTGCAGGCGTGTGAGAAGCTTGGCATCGAAATTCCCCGTTTTTGCTATCATGATCGGCTGACCGTGGCGGGGAACTGCCGCATGTGCCTTGTCGAAGTTGATAAAGCGCCGAAGCCTGTGGCCAGCTGTGCGATGCCATGCAGCGAGGGCATGGTCGTGCATACCGATACGCCGGCGGTGAAGCAGGAACGCCAAGGCGTGATGGAGCTGCTGCTTATCAATCATCCGCTGGATTGTCCCGTGTGCGATCAGGGTGGTGAATGCGATTTGCAGGATCAAGCTTTTGCCTATGGCAAGGATCGCTGTCGTTGCACAGAAGCGCGCCGTCTTGTGAGCGACAAGGATTTGGGTCCCCTGATCAAGACCGTCATGACGCGTTGCATCCATTGCACGCGCTGCATCCGCTTTATGGATGAAATTGCGGGTTCTCCCGAGCTGGGTGGCTTCCACCGTGGGGAGAAGCTGGAGATCGCGCCGCTTTTTGAAGGGCCGCTGCATTCGGAATTGTCAGGCAATCTGGTTGATGTTTGCCCTGTCGGAGCGCTCACGTCGAAGCCTTATGCGTTTCGAGCACGTCCGTGGGAACTGACAAAGACCGAAAGCATCGATGTAATGGACGCGGTCGGCAGCAATATTCGGGTCGATAGCCGCGGCAATGAAGTGATGCGCATCGTGCCCCGTTTGCATGAGGACATCAATGAAGAGTGGATAGGCGATAAAACCCGTTTTGCTTATGACGGTTTGCGCTTGCAGCGTCTTGATACGCCTTATCTGCGTGGCGAGGATGGGCATTTGCATGCGGCCAGTTGGGATGAAGCGCTGAGTACAGTTGCACTGCGAGTCAAGCCTGTCGCGCCGTCACGTATTGGAGTGATTGCCGGAGATCAGGTGGATTGTGAGTCCATGTTTGTGCTTGGCCAGCTTCTTGACGAGATGGCGGTGATGAGCCGCGATTGCCGTCAAGATGGCGCTGATTATGATGTCAGTGTGCGGGCGGCTTATATGATGAACACGCCCATTGCAGACATTAAAAAAGCTGATGTAATCCTTCTGGTGGGAGTGAATCCGCGCCATGAAGCGACGATGGTGAACGCACGGATTTATAAGCGCTGGCGTCGTGGTGGGTTGGCTGTCGGCATGATCGGGCAGGCGGTGGATTTGGGTTATGCGTACGACCATATCGGTTATTCGCCGGTGGTGATGCGCGACTTGATCGAAGGAAAACATGATTTCGCTGGCACATTGAAGGCCGCCAGAAATCCGATGATTATTCTCGGCGCGGGCGCTCTTGCACGGATGGATAGTTGCGGGGTTCAGGCGATCGCGCGTGATCTGGCAACCCATTTCGGGGTGATCCGCGACGGCTGGAACGGCTTCAATGTCCTGCAAAACGCGGCCGCACGGGTGGGAGGCTTGGATTTGGGCTTTGTGCCACAGGGACAGTACGGAATGAATACGCGCTCCATTCTGGCTGCGGCGCAGGCGGGACGGTTGGACGTTCTTTATCTGCTCGGCGCGGACGAGATTGATACGGCACGACTTGGTAAAACGTTCGTGATCTATCAAGGGCATCACGGCGATAAAGGTGCCTCGCGCGCAGATGTGATTTTGCCGTCCCCCGCATGGAGCGAGAAGGACGGCACTTATGTAAATGTTGAGGGCCGCGTGCAGCGTACGCGTCGCGCTGTTTCCCCGCCGCGCGAGGCGCGCGAGGATTGGGCGATACTCACGGCGTTATCACAATCGATGGGGAGACCCTTGCCCTACAAGACACTAGAGGATGTGCGTGATGCGATGATTGCCAAACACCCGCATCTGGGTAAGTTGGATGAGGTTTCTGCAAATCCGTGGGTGCCCTTTGGCTGCGCGGGAACGCTTTCGCTCCAAGCATTTGGCGTGACGATGCCGAATTACTATATGACCGATCCAATCTCGCGTGCGTCGCAAACGATGGCGGCGTGCACGGCGGCAATTCTGCCCTTAGTTGCGGCGAAGGAGGGGCAGTAGCATGGATGATCTGATCAACACCTATTTTCTGCCGCTGTTCTGGATGCTGCTGGGCATTGGGGCGATCATTGGCGTGGTGCTGGGGGCGACGGCCTATCTAACCTATGCCGAACGCAAGGTTTTGGGCGCGATCCAGCTGCGTAAGGGGCCGAATGTTGTAGGCCCCTTTGGCCTGTTGCAGCCAATGGCTGACGGCCTGAAGGTAATGTTCAAGGAGACAATCTTGCCGACGAAGGCAAACGTGTTTCTGTTTATCGCCGCGCCGGTGTTTACCTTTCTGCTCGCGCTTTCGGCGTGGGCGGTCATCCCGTTCGACGCGGGGCTGGTGCTTGCCGACATCAACGTGGGCGTTTTGTATCTCCTGGCGATCTCCTCGCTGGGCGTTTATGCGATTATCATTGCGGGGTGGGCGTCGAACTCGAAATACTCATTGCTTGGCGGACTTCGTAGTGCTGCCCAGATGGTGTCTTATGAGGTGTCTATCGGCCTCATTATCGTCACGGTGCTGATACAGGCCGGATCGTTGAATTTGAGCGAAATTGTCGAAGCGCAAACCGGTGGCTGGTACGTCTTTTCAATCTTGTTGCCTATGTCCGTGCTGTTCTTCGCGTCGGCGTTAGCGGAAACAAACCGAAGCCCCTTTGATTTACCGGAAGGCGAGTCCGAGCTTGTCGGCGGGTTCAACACAGAATATTCGGCCATGATCTTCGCGATGTTCTTTTTGGGCGAGTATGCGAACATGATTTTGATGAGTGCGATGGCCAGCCTCCTGTTTCTGGGAGGTTGGTTGCCACCGTTTGAGGCACTCTCGTTCGTCCCCGGTTTTATCTGGTTTGCCGCGAAAATAGCCTTCTGCCTGTTTCTGTTCTTGTGGATACGCGGGACGCTGCCGCGCTATCGCTATGATCAATTGATGCGCATCGGCTGGAAGTTCTTCCTGCCCCTTTCGCTCGTCTGGGTCGTGGTTGTGGCCACTGTGAAGATGATCGGAGGCGCCTCATGAATAAAGCGTTTCTGAAGCAACGCCTGAAATACTGGCTGGGCGGCGATATTCTGGCTGGCCTTGCGCTGACATTCCGTTATATTTTTAAGCCAAAAGTGACGATCAACTACCCGTATGAAAAGGGGCGCTTGTCCCCGCGCTTCCGAGGAGAGCATGCGTTGCGCCGTTATACGGATGGAACCGAGCGTTGCATCGCCTGCAAGTTGTGTGAGGCCGTATGCCCCGCGCTGGCTATCACGATTGAAGCTGCGGAAGCGGCTGACGGATCGCGCCGGACTACACGCTATGACATTGACATGACGAAATGCATCAATTGCGGCCTGTGTCAGGAGGTCTGCCCCGTTGAGGCGATTGTGGAAGGCCCCAATTTTGAATATGCGACTTGGACGCATGAGGAATTGCTCTACGACAAGGCGCGTCTTTTGGATAATGGCGACAGGTGGGAGCCTATCCTTGCCGCGAACCTTGAAGCGGATCGGAGGAAAGCATGATCGCCGGAGCCATGTTTTATTTGTTTGCGTTGGTGTTGATTGCCTCAGCAGTGGCAACGGTGAGCGTGCGCCAGCCTGTCAGTGCGGTGCTGTTCCTGATCTTGTGTTTTTTCAATGCGGCAGGGTTGATGTTATTAATCGGTGCGGAGTTTTTGGCCTTTATCTTGCTGATTGTCTATGTCGGCGCGGTCGCGGTGCTTTTCCTCTTCGTCGTCATGATGCTCGACATCGACTTCGCCGAACTGCGCTCTGGTGTATTGAAGTATGCGCCGATCGGCGCGCTGGTCGGTCTGGTCGTGGCGGCCGAACTGGTCATCGTGATTGGCGGCAGCGCACTTTCGCCGGAAGCAGCCCAGGCGATCACCATGCCGATCCCGGCGCACGACGTCCGCACCAATACCGCGGCGCTCGGCGACGTGCTCTATACCAACTATGTCTATTTCTTCCAGATCGCCGG
>DNGD01000098.1 GCA_003486725.1 Rhodospirillaceae bacterium | reverse complement strand
TCCCAGCTGAGCTATGGCCCCACACGTCAAGGAAGCGACAAAATACAAGTATCGCGGCGAAATACAAGCCCTAAATGCACCCATGGCGCATCAAAAGGACACTTTTTTTCACATTTTTTGACCCTGAAAACGACCGCTTACGCCGTTGTATCCACCTTATGCGCGGGGGCGCCGCCCTTGGCGACAACCACCATCGCCTCGCGCAACAACCGATCATGGATCATATAGCCCGGCTGCAGCACCGCTATGACCGTGCCCGCCGGATGCGCGAGGTCTTCCTGCTCCATCATCACCTGATGAAAATGCGGATCAAAGGCCTGCCCCATCGGGTCAAGCTTGCGAATGCCGAAACGCTCGAACGAGGCGAGGAGTTGGCGCTCAGTCGCTTCCACGCCCATCACCAGATTCTTGAACGTGTCGCTTTGCGCGTCGTCCTTGGGCACCGCATCCAAAGCGCGGCGGAAATTGTCGGCGACGGTGAGCATTTCCTTGGCGAAGTTGGCGATGGCATATTTCTGCGCGTCGTCATTTTCCTTTTTCATCCGGCGGCGCGTGTTTTCCGTCTCGGCCATCGCGCGGAGAATCTGGTCCTTCAGCTTGCCAATCTCGTCCTGCGCCAGCGCCAAGGCATCTTCCGCCGCATCCACGGAGGTTTCGGCCTGATCGCCGTTTTGGGCAGCCATTTCTTCAGGCGATTGCGTGTCATTCGCGGGATTTTTGTCGTCGCTCATCGTCATTTCCTGTTTCTTTACGGTCTTACATGTATAAGGATAGAGTGATCCACCCATCCATGCCCTAAATGGGCGCGTTTGCCAACAGATTCAAGAGCCATGACCACAAAAACACGCCCCCCCGCCTTTCCCGCCGCCCATATCGGCGTCCTTTCCGGCCTTGAAATTATCGGGGACGGATTGATCAAATTGCCCTTTTTGCGCGCGCTGCGCGCCGCATGGCCTACGGCCACGATCCACTGGATCACCACGAAAGGCCCCACCGTTTACACCGGCGCTTTGCGCGACACCGTCGCGCCGCTGATTGACCGCGTGCATGTGCAACCTTCTTGGCTGGATGGCGCGAAAGACGGCGATGAGGCCGCGCCGCCGTTTGATCTGATGATCGATACGCGCGGGCGGTGGAGGCTGGCTTTGCAGGCACGCAGACACCTGCCCCACCAAATGTTTATCGCGCCCGCGTTTCGCTATCTGTTGTCGGACAAACGCCCGCCGCTGTTCGCGCCCCGCAAAAAGCAGATGATCGACCGCCTGTTGCAGACCGTTGAACTCGCCGCCGGCTTTATGCCTGAAGTCACGCGCCGTCTGCCCGTCACGGGCGAGATGATGGGCAAGGCGCGGCGCATTCTGCCCGAAGGCCAGATTTATGTGGGCTTTGCGCCCGGTGCGGGCAACGCCATCAAGAAATGGCCCGCCGAAAGTTTTGAGAAACTTGCCAAGCTGCAAGTGCGCATGAACCGCATCCCCGTCTTTATTCTGGGGCCGCAGGAAATGGATTTGTACGACCGGCTTTTCCGCGCCATTCCGGAGGCGATCTTTCCGCTGCAAGCCTATGAGGTGTGGGGCACCAAGGAGCTGAGCGTCGAGCAGACGCTGGCGATCGGCCACTGCCTCGATCTGGCGGTCACAAACGATAGCGGGACGAGCCATATGCTGGCCGCCGTCGATTGCCCGCTGGTTAGCCTGTTCGGCCCCACCAGCGCGAAGAAGCTCGCGCCGCGCGTCTCGCAAAGCACCGTGATCTGCGCACAGGATTTCGGGGGCGACGAAATGGCCCTGATCCCCGTCGAGGCCGTCCATGAGGCCGTCAACCGTGCAATAATATTACAAGGAAAAGTATGAAAGTATATTTTTCATAGCTTTTGCCCTTGCGAATCCCGTCATTATAAGGAATTATTTACCTATATCTGGTAGATATAAGGTTATCGGTCACTATTTCTGCAACAGTGAGAAATTTCCTTTCGGTCCGTTAACGTGGGCCAGGTCATTTCGGGGGCGGTGTGAAATGGATGAGAGACAAGAACTAGGCCTTGGAACCACTCAGGTAGGGGCTGACCACGTCAGGACGAATCGCGACTATACTGAGCTTCACAGACAGCTCTTGGCCATGCAGAAGCCGATTAAAAAGTATATCGAAAACAATTTGGATGACCTTGTCAATCATCTTACCTCATCAGAGCAAGCCAGACTCGACAAACTAAGAGCTGAAAAGAAAGCCAACCAAGCCGTACAGGCGGCCGCGAAAGCTGCTGCAGAACAATTTGCACAAAAAGCAACGACACCGTCTAGAAAGCTTCGCTCCGCGGACAATACACTTGTCCTTTCGCGAACATCTGATCCTCACAAGTTTGTCGGCCTTACGAAGAAAGGTCATATGTTAGAGGTGAATCTTACACCAACCCAAAAGGCTCTTTTCAAAAAGCTAAATCCCCAGTGCAAACTGTAAGCGATTATTGATAGCAGAAAAAGGGAGCCTCGCGGCTCCCTTTTTCTTTTCCCCCACCTTCCCCGTCATCCCGCACCGTGGATGGCGCGGATAGCGCCAGACACGTGATGCGGGATCTCGAGCGGGTTGAGTGAGAACCACGGTGATGCCGCATCAAACGTTCTGTAACGATCTCGGGATCCCGCATCTGCGCCCGCCTTCGCGCTCACGCGCTACGGCGTGGCTTCGTGCGGGAAGACGCTTTAAAAACGCAAAGACGGGGCACAAAAAAAAAAGGGAGCCTTGCGGCTCCCTTTTTTTTTGGTAATCCGAAAGCGAATTAACGCTTGCTGAACTGGAAGCGCTTACGAGCTTTCGCGCGGCCATACTTCTTACGTTCAACAACGCGAGGATCACGCGTCAGGAACTTGGCAGTCTTGAGCGGCGGACGAAGATCCGGCTCAAAGTATGTCAGTGCGCGGGAAATGCCGTGCTTCACAGCACCAGCTTGACCCGACAAACCGCCGCCGGCCACAAGGCAAACAACGTCGAATTGTCCGGCGCGATCCGCAACCGCGAAAGGCTGGTTCACAACCATTTGCAGAACGGGGCGAGCGAAATAAACGGAAACATCGCGGCCATTGACCGTGATCTTGCCCTTACCGGGCTTGATCCAGACGCGCGCGGTGGCGTTCTTGCGACGACCTGTTGCATAGGCGCGGCCATATTGGTCAACTTTGCGCTCATGCTTGGGGGCTTCGGCGACTTGTGCGGCCAAAACCTTGGTTTCAACAGCAGCCGTTGGTTCGGCGGCGGCTTCTTTTACAGTCGCTTTGATCCCGGACAAGGTGGAACCCTTAGCCGACGATTTGCGTGCTGGCTCTTTGCGTGTCGTGGTGACCATTATTTTGTCCTCTTATTCTTGGGATTAGCGGCAGCGAAATCGATCTTGGTCGGGGTCTGCGCGGTGTGCGGATGTTCCGCGCCGGCATAGACCTTCAGATTGCCAAGTTGACGACGACCCAAAGGACCGCGTGGCAGCATACGCTCCACGGCCTTTTCGATCACGCGCTCCGGATACTTGCCCGCCAAGATAGAGGCGCGTGTGCGACCCTTGATCCCGCCGACATAACCGGTGTGATAGAAGAATTCCTTGTCCGTCGCTTTGTTGCCCGTCATCGCGACCTTTTCGGCGTTGATGATGATGACATTGTCACCGCAATCGACAGAAGGAGTGAAAGTGGGCTTGTTCTTGCCGCGCAAAATCGTCGCGACGACAGCCGCCAAGCGACCCAGAATGACGCCTTCGGCATCGAAAAGAACCCAGTTCTTCTCGGCCTCACCTGTTTTAACAGCGAAGCTCTTCGTCTGAACGCTAGGCTTCGATAATCTCGTTTTTCCAGCCATTGTTATGGTACCTTTGTTGTAGAACTTTGAGTGCGGTTTGTACGTTTTTGCCCACGCCGAGTCAACGCGAAAGTAAGCATTTCGGCGTTTTTTTGTGTGTGGTAATATATTACCGCTTATTGAAGAGGCGGATCAGGAGGGCCTTGACCCCATAACGCAGCCAAATTGCGCTATCGAGCGCCCAAAGGAGGGGTTTGGCCGCGACGGGGCCATAGTTTTTGTTGAAATAACGGCTAAAACCAAGGGCTTTCTGCTTTTCGTGCCAAAGGCGCTCGGTGCGAGATATGGGCTCCACAGAGCCAATTTGGGGTACGTCCAGATCAGGCACAAAGACGATTTCGCCGCCCTTAAGCCGTACATTCAGGCAGAAATCAATGTCCGCCCCATGCAGGAAATAGCCCTCGTCAAAGCTGCCCAGATCCATAAAATCTTGCTTGATGGTGTACATGAAGGCGCTGCTGATGGCGGGCACCGCGGCCAGCCCCTTAGGCAGAGGCCTCTCATGGTGCTTGAAACGCGACTGCGGGAAGAAACGCCCCAGATGCAAGGCCTCGATCATCGCGGTCTTGGGGGTGAGCAGCGCCCTGCGGCTGCCATTTTGCTCACGCCCTTGAGCATCCACAAGCAGGGCACCGATCAGAAAAGGACGTTTAAGCCCCTGCTCCACTTTGTACAGATACGCCACCGTATCGGATGGCAGCAACCGGTCTGGATGAAGGAACAGGATGCGATCACCCTGCGCCATCCGCGCGCCCAGATTGCAGCCCCGCGCAAACCCGATATTGCCGTGCCCCGTCAGAAGCCTCACCAGCGGTTCATCGCTAAAGCGCTCGATCAGCG
>DNGD01000242.1 GCA_003486725.1 Rhodospirillaceae bacterium | reverse complement strand
TCGCCGCCGGTCGGGAACACAACGCCCCACGGCACATCCGTCACGCGACCATACAGCTCGCCATTGATGAAATTCGCGAGACGCCCCAACCCCAAACCGATCGGGGTCACGCACGCCAGAACATCGGTGAACGCGAAGAAGGAAAGCTTGCGCCGCCGCACAAAAAGAAGTGCCGCAAGGATCACGCCCAACATCCCGCCGTGGAAGGACATGCCGCCATGCCAGATTTGGAGCGCTTCTAAAGGCTTCGAAAGGTAATAGTCGAATTGGTAGAACAGCACATAACCGAGCCGTCCGCCGAGGATGGTGCCCAGCACCGCCCATGTCAGAAAGTCGTCAAAATCCTTGGCGCTCACACCCGTCGCAAAAACGCGCGCGAGTTTTTGGCACAGCCACCAGCCGCCCACAAAACCGGCCAAATACGCCAGCGCGTACCAACGAATCTCGATAGGCCCTACACTGATAAAAACGGGATCGATGGCAGGAAACATAAGTGCATACATGGGAAATCCATTGGGATTGGACAAAAGGGTCGCGCCTGTTATAGCGTATTTCCAAAGCAAACACCATGAATGGAAGATCCCCTTATGAAAAAAGCGCAATCAGGCACCCTTGGCGATTTTCTGTCTTTGGCCGAAACGGCGCTGAGCGCACTCCTCGGTGCGCAAAAAGAGGTGGGCTCTGCTCTGTCCGGAAAACGCGAGGCGATTGTGCGCAAGCTTGATCTTGTCACACGCGAAGAATTCGACGTGGCTTTCGCTATGATCAAGAAAATACGGGCTGCGCAGGGTGATTTGGATTCTCGTCTCGAACGGATCGAGAAGAAACTGAATCTGTCAAGACCACAAAAAGCCCCCGCGAAAAAACAAAAACGCACCAAATCATAAATTTACCTTTTGTTAAGCAAATCCCGTCGTTTCCTTGTCCAAATGACCACTTTCAACCACCTGATTTGATTCAAAGAATGAGTCATTTGAATTGGTTAGTCCGTGACCGTAAGGATTCGTTTAGTGCGTTGATACTGTGACTCAAAACACACGCCACGGAATCCTGTCAGCAGAATCATATCGAGACTCTTGCGGCGCAGCAGCGGTGTTTGATAAAAATTACAAATCATTTTTCAGGCAAAGGTTTCCCCAATGGCGTTCCTATCAGTTCAAGAGCAGACGCTTTCACATAATCCGCTGGATATTCTTGAGGAAATAGTCGCAGCCAATGAGTGGCTGTTTGATCGTTCCAATGAAGACGAACTAGTGGTTGAGCTGGCCGGTCGCTGGTGCCATTACCGCATGTTCTTTGTGTGGCAGCGCGAAGTCGGCGCTTTGCAGTTCTCTTGCCAGTTCGATATGCGCATCCCCGAAAGCAAGCGCGGCGATGTGAATGATTTGCTCTCTCTGCTCAACAATCGTTTGTGGCTCGGCCACTTCGATCTGGACTTGCAGCAGAATGCCCCCTTGTTCCGCTATACCGTTCTGGCGCGCAGCGACAAGCTGCCGGGCGTCGAAACGCTGGAGGATCTGGTGGAGATTGCCCTGACCGAATGTGAGCGCTTCTATCCTGCGTTCCAGTTCGTCGTGTGGGGTGGCAAGCACCCGACCGAGGCACTGGCTGCCGCGATGATCGACACGGCTGGTCAGGCGTAAAAACCACGAACACAAAAATGCTTTTGTCGGTTACGTGGCCTTTCCGACCACAATCACATTAAGCCAAGCGCGAACAGAGTCAGGCGAGGCAAAGGCGTTATCCGCCTTCTTCCCACGCCCTACACGTGCGGCAATACCACCATTTTTCAAACTGGCACCAATAGCCGAGATGTCCGTATCGTCATCCCCCAAAAAGGCGGGACGCCGCCCTTTAAACGGCTCATGCTTTAAAAAACGCTCAAGAGCCATTCCCTTGTTTTGTCCGGCACGCAATACTTCAACGACTTTTCTTCCACGAACCAGAACAATTTCTTTCGCGCCGATCGCCTTAATGACGCTCGTGAGGATTTCTTCTATTTCCTCGACCTGTGCGACGGCTTGACGATAATGCACTGCAACCGTGTACCCTTTATCCTCCACCCGCACGCCTTTTATATCCCCAAAGGCATCCGTGATTTTTTGAGCAATGGTACTCGGCAATGGCTTATGACTTTGTATCTCGCTGTCGGGCGACAATCTCCACTCAGCACCCTGCGCCCCCGAACAGGGCAGCCTGAGCGGTTTGAACAAATGATCAATATCAGCAATGGTTCGACCGCTTATCAGTGCCAAAGCCCCGCCCAATTTCCCATACAGGGCACCCAAATCTTTGATCAATTGTTTGGGCATTACGACCTCCTCAGCCGAAGGCGCGATATCCAGCAACGTGCCATCGATATCAAGAAACAAAGCATCCTGATCTGGGTGAATTTTTATTGGCATAACATCCTATCTCTTCTTCACAGCAGCAGTGTTGAAGGGAAAAACGTTCTCCGCCCCCTTGTACTCCAAAGCAGGGCTTTCGATAGCTGGATCAATAAAGATTTCTTCGATCTTGGCCCTTTTACGAATACGCGCCGCATCCATCAGGATATGAGCCGCCCAAAAATAGATGTTATTGTCGCGCACCATTTCACGTAATAGGCGCATACGATCTGTCTGCTCCTCGTTTGTCATGTTCAGAGCCCTATAGATTGCATGAGCCATTCCCGCCGCATCATAAGGATTAACCAAAAGCGCCTCTAGAAGCTCCTTCGACGCGCCAGCAAACGTGCTAAGGATCAGGACTCCTTGCTCGTCCTCACGCGCGGCGACAAACTCCTTGGCAACCAAATTCATGCCGTCATGCAAGCTACTGACCGTGCAAAAATCCGCAGCCCTGAAGAGTTCGAACACTTCGCTAGGCTCGTGATGACGCTCAAGAAGGATGATCGGCACATATTTTCCTTTGCCAAACTCCCGATTGATGGATTCAGCAACGGCGAGCGTCTCCTCTTGAATCGCCTTATAGGCAGGCAAACTGCTACGTGTTGGTGCAGCCGCCTGAATAAAAGTAACCTTCCCGCACCACTCGGGATACAGCGTGAGAAACTCGCGGATCGCGAGAAAGCGATCAATGATGCCCTTTGTATAATCAAAGCGCTCAATGCCAACGCCGATACGCACGTCCTTCCCAAGACCAAAACGCGCCCGAACATTCTCACGACACACATCGGCGGGAGGGACATCGGATAGACCTTCCGGCGGCCATGCGATGGAAATCGGATAAGGCTTGATCAACGTGGCATTACCGAGAGCGGTAACGATCGATTGGTCTCGATTGATGTTGCTCTCCATAAAGCGATCAACAGAGTCCATAAAGTTCTGACAATGAAACTGGGTATGAAAACCCAGAACAGAACTTCCCAGAAGTCCGGCAAGGATTTCCTCACGCCACGGACAGATACTGAACACTTCGGGATTGGGCCACGGGATATGCCAAAAGGTTATGATCGTCGCATCCGGCAACTGTTCGCGGATGTAACGTGGTGCAAGCGCGAAATGATAGTCTTGAATGAGAACGATAGGGTTTCTTGTTTTGGCCTCCGCAACAACAGCGTCGGCGAACTTTTGATTGACAGCCTTATAGGCTTGCCAATCGCTTTCGCGAAAAGTGGGGCGCACAAAAGCGATATGGCAAAGCGGCCACAGCCCTTCATTCGCCAGACCATAATAATATCCCTCTTCCTCCTCCTTCGTCAGCAAAACGCGGCGTAACGTGTATTCGGGCGCATCAGGCGGCACGGCGATGTGATCATCCCCATCCACAGTTTGACGATCAGCCGATCCGCTCCCATGCGCAATCCACGTGCCTTTACACGCTCGCGTAATGGGCTCCAACGCTGTCACTACGCCGCTGGCGGGGCGTATAATCTTGATTCTACCTCCCTCCAGATTGTGGATGTAAGGCTCACGGTTTGAAACAACGATGACTTCTGAATCAGGTAGTTCGTCCGTCAAAAGCCGGTTAAGCGCCTGCGGCGTCCAGTCCACTTTAATGTTTTCAGGGGGAAAGCTGTTCGGTTTGATATCACGCAGCATCTGCCGAACTTCACGAACAAGCGGGACGAACTCTCGGGGCAAACGCTGTTTCGAAATACGTGCATGGGGATCACTAAGCGTCAAACGCAGCTTGCCGATCCAGCCCTTCATCACCATTCGGGCTGTCAAA
Organism: Rhodospirillaceae bacterium; assembly: GCA_003486725.1. GTDB lineage: Bacteria > Pseudomonadota > Alphaproteobacteria > UBA9219 > UBA9219 > UBA8914. Next base: position 3,814 of record DNGD01000242.1, on the reverse strand, counting down.
AGCGTTACAAAACCCGCAACACAGGAAACGATGATAAGGAACCCGATTAAATAATACCGCGTCTGGCCTTCACGTTGTGTCGCAAAGGACAAATCATGCAGCACAACAAAATTTGGCTTCATCGCATCCATTACGGGGAGCTGGAAGCTACTGGATAGGACGGAGCCCTTCTCTAATTTCAGCGCATTATGCGCAGGCTCCGAAGTGAGAAGATTGACTGGACATGAAATATTGGGCGGCCACTGCGCACTTTTTGTGATAAGCTGTCCATCAGGCGAACAAAGGCCAACACCCAAGACACGTTCATCACGGGCAATATTGTCAAAAAGCTTTTTGTACGATCCAATCCGTTTTCCCTGATTCCACAAATCGGTAATGGTGTATTCCACGGACTGAAAAATCAGTTCAGAACGCATTTCCACATCTTTTTGAAACCAGCGTGAGACAAGACTCTCGGCAAGGGGTGTCGCCACGACAGCCAAGGTGCTTAACACCAGAATTAACGGAAATACAAAGCGCAATAAAATCATACGATCTCCTCTTGTTGAACAAGGGCAATGTCTGGCATTGAGCTAAAGTTAGCGGACCGAACACGTTCGAAGGCAATCCGCGTCTTTTGTTGCTTCCAAAAGTCTGCGCCTTAAGGCGTACAGAGTAGGACGATTGAGACAAGTTCAAAAAAAGATTGAACTGGGACACTTTGTGTCAGCAATGTGGCACTATGCACATATGTGCGGAAAATGCAAATCGCGAAGAAGTACTGAATGATTTCGACGAATTAAAAGTCAGAATACAAAGGGTCTTATCAATGAAGTGATCAGACGTTTATGATGACATCGCTTCTCCTTATGCCGTTGAAGTAATAGTCGCGACAAATAAAAACGATATATGCTGCTGCAACGCGCAATTTTGATATGCAGGACCTTCATCATTTGACCATTAAAAAAGCCCCCTTTAGGGGGCTTTTTTAATGGTGGAAGGGAGAGGATTTGAACCTCTGTACTCTTACGAGGGCAGATTTACAGTCTGCTGCCATTAACCACTCGGCCACCCTTCCACAGGATCAGATTATTCACCCGTTTTGCGGGTAAATATGCTAAGCGAGGTGTCGGAATAACGGATTTACCTTGCGCTTGTCAATCCCGCAGGCAAGATAAGCGAACAATTTTATCAAGAAAGACCAAAAACATGAAATCGAGCCCCCGTAAACCAGGTGGTAAACCAGCCGGTAAGCCCACAGGACGCCCTTCTAGCGGTGCGAAACGCCCCTCCTTTGGCAAATCCTTCCATAAACCTGCCGAAGGCCGGAAGGCTGCTGGCGGAGCCTCTTCTGGCGGCTTTGACAAGAAACCTCGCCGTTTTGATCGTAGCGATGACAGCGCCGCCGCGCCGCGTGAGGAAGGGTTCAAAAAGAGAACACCGGCACGTTTCGGCGAGAAGCCAGCCTTTGGCAAACGCGACGATCATCGCAAGCCAGCTGGCGCTTCTTCTGGTGGATTTGATCGCAAGCCGCGCCGCTTTACGCGTGATGATGACAGCGCTGCCGCGCCGCGCGAGGAAGGGTTCAAAAAGAGACCGTCTACACGTTTCGGCGAGAAGCCAGCCTTTGGCAAACGCGACGATCATCGCAAGCCCGCCGGTGCTTCATCAGGTGGATTTGATCGCAAGCCGCGCCGCTTTACCCGCGACGATGATGCGCCTTCGGATGGCTTTAAAAAATCCACGCCGCGTTATGCCAAGAAACCTTCGTTCCACAAAAAGCATGAGAGCGCGGCTGCAACGCCTCAAAAAACGCCTGCTCCCGCTTTTGAAAAACGCGAAAAGCGCGCGCCGTTGCCAAGACGTGAAAGCCTGCAACGCCAAGGCGTTTTGCTGTGGGGTCTGCATGCGGTGCGCGAAGCGTGGTTGAACCCGAAACGCAAATGTTATCGCCTGTGGACGACCGAAGCCGGACAGGCCGCGATGGCGGATGCCATGCAAGAAGCAACACAAAAAGAGCTCGAACGTCCCGCCCCTCTCCATGCCGAGAAATCGGACATCGAGCATTTCCTGCCCCAAGGCAGCGTGCATCAAGGCGTCGCTTTAGAGGTTGAGCCGCTCAAGGAAATCACGCTTGATGATTATCTGGGTCAAGAGAATTGCCCCGAAATCGTTGTGATTTTGGATCAAGTCACCGATCCGCACAATGTCGGCGCGATCCTGCGCTCTGCCGCCGCGTTTGGCGCGGGGGCCGTGATTGTGACCGAGCGCAATGCGCCGTCAACGACCGGCATCATGGCGAAAACCGCGAGCGGTGCCGCCGAGCATGTGCCGCTGATCTCCGTTGTGAACATTGCGCGTGCGCTGGATATGCTGCAGGCCGAGAGCTTCTGGTGCGTCGGATTGGCCGAAGAAGGCGAGAAGGACATGAGCGAATCCAGTCTTCACAGTGGGCGCGTTGCACTGGTGATGGGTGCGGAAGGTGAAGGCCTTCGCCGCCTCACCCGCGAGCATTGCGATGAGCTGGCAAGGCTTCCGACGGGTGGTCGCATCGGCAGCCTCAACGTCTCCAACGCCGCCGCCGTCGCCCTGTATGAGGTGAAAAGACAGCGGGGATAAGCCACAAAAACGTGGCGTTTTGGGGCGCGTGAATCGTGGTTTGGGACCCCAAAAGTGGCATTTTTGGATATATGGTGAACCCATATATTAAACGTGATTTAATATATCGGATTCTAATATATTAAATGGATTATAATATATCGGATTCCGGTATATTAACCTTGTTGTGAGTCCATAGGCGGGGTGGACTCCCATCGTCGGCAATGACGGTGAGGGAAAATGCGAGAAGACGAAGAGGGTCAACCACCATAACAGGCGAGAGAAACATGAAACTGATCCTAGCTTCCGAGTTTAGTGTGAGTGCGGCAAAGATTGTCGCTCTGTTAGAAAATGAGCCGCTTCTTGGGAACAAGGTTTTGTTTATAGACACGGCGGCGCGCGGCGAAGGGTGGACGCCCGACCCTGCCGCCGACATCAAGCCACTAGAAGATGCCGGATTTGTTTTCACGTCCTATGATATTGCCGGAAAGAGTGAGGACGATGTTCGCCGCGCGATGCAAGACGCGGCGATTATTTACGTTTGCGGCGGCAACACGTTTTATCTGCTTGAGCATATGAAAAAATGCAACTTTGGCGCACTCATCAAGGAACGGCTGACGCAAGGCGCAATATATATGGGGGAAAGCGCAGGTTCCATGGTTTGCACACCCGATATTTCCTATGTCGATGTCATGGACAATCCGAAGCTGGCAAATCTGGATAATACAAAGGCGTTGGGGCTGGTCGATTTTCTTATCGTGCCCCACCTCGATCACGCTGATCTTGGCATGGCCGCGAGAGAGATTGTTTCAACATATAACGGTACTCTGCCGCTCATCGCCCTCTACGACCACCAATTGCTTTTTGTGCGCGATAAGGTCGTGACGGTTTTGTAATACCAACCGCTTACATAACCCTAACGTCATTCTGCACTTTCACGTTATCGTCATCCCGAGCAACTTTCTCTTCGGTGCACAAAGTGCGACGAAAGAAAGTTGAATCAGGGATCCAGTTGCCCTGTCCATTCGCGACGTTGGATGTCATTTTTTAAAGTAGAGGCCAACTGGATCCCGGGTTCAATTTTCTTTCGCATCTATCGATGCGAAGAGAAAATTTCCCCAGGATGACGATGTAGGTAAGTTTGAAGAGAAAGTTTCTCCGGAATAACGCCATTCCAAGAGTTATCCACAACTTTGAGCAGTTATCCACAGACCCCATTAAACCTAATGTTTTGACA
>DNGD01000229.1 GCA_003486725.1 Rhodospirillaceae bacterium | reverse complement strand
TATTTCGCCCATGATTTTATCAAGGCCGTTTTGTTTAACCCGATGATCGTGGCCATTTCCTTTATCGTGGGCGGCATCGCGATCTTGTGGATCGAGAAAAAAGCGCCTGCGCCGACCGTGGACGAGATCGAACATATGCCGATGAAAACGGCATTGTGGATCGGTCTTGCACAATGTCTGGCGATGATCCCCGGCATCTCGCGCTCTGGCGCGACGATCATGGGCTCGCTCCTTTTAAAGGTAGAGCGCAAGGTCGCCGCCGAATTTTCCTTTTTTCTGGCGATCCCCACCATGGCCGCGGCCACGGTTTACGATCTGTACAAGAACTATAACTCGCTGACGATGGATGACGGGTTGCTCATCGCCATCGGCTTCGTCACGGCGTTTTTCTCCGCCCTTGTGGTCGTCAAAACATTTGTGGGGTTTGTGGGTCGTCACGGCTTCGCGCCGTTTGCGTGGTATCGCATCGCGGCGGGCGCTATCGTGCTCATCGCGCTGCTCGCCTGAAAATCATTTCACTTCCGGCAACTGGTCCCGTTTGGTCAACGCGGTCGTGACTTCCTTGGCCCTTTCGGGGTTCATTTCCGCGAGCACCGCCGCCGTACGCGCGGGTTTCATTTTCTGCACGACACCCAAAAGGATCGGCATCTCCAGACTTTCGAAAATCTTCGCCGCCTCTTTCGGTTTCATGATTTCATAGATTTTCACAAGGTTTTCGATCTGCGCGACCTGCGCCTCGCTGGCTTGACCGACCAGCGTTTGAAGCTGCGTACGTAGCGCTTCCATTTCCTTGATCTTTTGATCGATGCGCTTTTCCGCCACCAGCGTCAGCGCCTCACGTGAATCCAGCTCCTGCGCGCGTTTATCCAGTTGCTCGCGCCGTCCCATCAATTGCTTGTAAAGATCGCTTTCGGGCGAGGACGCGTTGCTTTTGACAGCAGGCGTGCGGGCGGGCGGGGCTTCCGCGGGCGCGCTTTCCGTTTTCTTTTCTTCGGGCTTGGCTGGCGCAGGCGCGGCAATCTCAGGTTTCTTTTCTTCCGCCTTCGGGGCTTCCGGCTTTTTCTCGCCTTCCTTTGCGGGATCGGCGGCGCTCACCTTTTTAATCGCAGTGTAAAGCGTGCCTTCCGTTATGGCGCTCCATACGCCGTCGAGACGAACCCCGACCATCAACATCGCCGTGACGATAATCAGCGGCAAGATCGTGCGAGGCGGAAGATTGAAAACGCGCATCGCCGCCCCCTAACCCAATTTTCCAAGCGCGCGCATCAACTCACGCTCCGCTGTCGAGGCCGTCTTCATCTCCGCCAAGACGCTGGCTGCCGAAGGGGGCGCTGACGAAGAAGGGACCGCTTTTTCCTGTTTCTTTTCTGGCCCGGAAGGGGCCGCTTTGACGTTTTGCGCCTCGGCTGCCGCCGCGCCTGCGCGCGTTGCGCGTCCCGCCGTATCGGACAAACGCGTGGCGATTTGATCCGCGCTTTCGGTCAGATAAAGCAGCTCGTCACGCAGAAGGGAGCCCTTTTCGATCAGTTTCTCAATGTCGTCGCCGCTGGAGCGCGCGGCTTCTTTCAATCCGCGAATACCGGCTTCGGCGCGGTTGACGGTCGCGTTGAACGAAAACACGAACCGCTCCATATCCGCACGATGCGCGCGCATATCGGCCAGTTGCTGGGTCAGCTTGATAGCATAGGTGATGCCCGCGCCAAGAAGGCCGATTAAAATAAGGTCGAGAAGAATGCTGATAAGGGTCATGGCCGGAATGCTCCTAATGTTTATCTGAATCGTGCAGCGTAATATTATCAACGCGCACGGCCATATTCCCGTTCAGGGATCCCATGCGTCCTTTAAACAACGTGACTTCGCCCGCGCGCAGCGCGACAAGATCATCCGGCTTGACGTTCAGCATCAGCCGCGAGCCAACCTTCCAGTTCATGACATCGCCAAGCGGCATGGATACTTCGTCCAGCACCGCATCCATATGCATATTGGTCATCAACAGCTCGTTCCCCAAATGGGTTTCCCAGATGCTGTCGCGACCGAATTTTTCACCCATGAACATCTGGAGCAGTAATTCACGCACCGGCTCCAACGTCGCATAGGGGATCAGGATTTCGATGCGTCCGCCGCGATCTTCCATATCGATGCGCAGCTTGGCGAGCACGGCGGCGTTCGCGGGTCGCGCGATCGTCGCAAAACGCGGGTTTGTTTCAAGGCGGTCAAAACGGAACGTGACGGGCGAGAGCGGATCGAACGCGCCGGAAACGTCGGCCAGAATGACGCGCACCAACCGCTCGACAAGATTGCGCTCAATGGTTGTATAGGGACGCCCTTCGATGCGCATAGCCGCCGTGCCGCGACGACCGCCAAGCAACACGTCCACAATCGAATAGATCATGGCGCTATCGATGGTCATCAGCGCCGAGTTGTCCCATTCCTCCGCCTTGAACACCGCAAGCATGGCCGGCAAGGGGATGGAGTTCAAATAATCGCCAAAGCGCACCGAGGTGATTTGATCCAGACTGACTTCAACGTTGTCTGATGTGAAATTGCGCAAAGAGGTCGACATCATGCGCACCAGACGATCGAAGACAACTTCGAGCATCGGGAGGCGTTCGTAATTGACCAGCGCGCTGTTGATCAGCGCCATGATGCCGGAATTTTCCTGCGACGACGGGCCACCGCTGAAGCCCAGCAACGAATCGATTTCGTTCTGGCTTAAGACGCGCGCGGCGCCGCCTTCCATCGAATCGCCGCCTTCCGCCATAGCAGCCCATTCGGCAGCTTGGCGTTCTTCCTCGGTCATTTCGGCGGCTGGTTTTTCGTCGGTCATGGAGATAGCATTCAGGATTCGGGATTCAGGGGTCGGGGAACGGAACGATGCCTCATTTTATACACCTTTAATATGTAAGCCAAAAAGAGGCCATTGTCACTCCTTCATGCGTTGCTTACAAAACCAAAACCCTGAATCCAGAATTCAGAATCCTGATCCCCACGATTACTGCACCAGCATTTCTTGAAACAAAACATCGCGCACGCGGATGGGTTGAACGGCTTCAGTCACGCGCAAAAGCAACTCTTCGCGCAAGCGGTAAAGGCCTGCCGAGCCGCGCAAATCCTCGACGCGAAGTTCGCGCAAATACACCTGAAAATGGTCGATGATGCGGGGCTTGAGCGCTTCAAGCGCCGCCACGTCTTTTTCATCCGCAAGCTCCAGATTGACTTTAATTTTCAAGAAATTTGGACGTTTGCCATCACCACTAAGATTGACAAGGATATCGCCGAGCGGAAAAAAGATGGGCGCAACGCTAGGGTCGCGCGCTTCGTCTTCTTCCATCGCTACGGCGTCTTTGTCATGCTCTTCGGCCTTTTTCTCAGCCTTTGCCTTGTTTTCCCCGTGCACTGCCGTCGCTGCCCCGCCATCAAAAGCGCCGGTCAGAAACAAGGTCGCCCCACCGCCCACCAAAACCAGAGCCGCCACCGCCGCCATGATGATGATCATCTTTTTGGAAAGCTTCTTTTTGGGCGGATGAAGGCCTTCTTCGCCTTCCCCAGACGATTCTTCCCCGTCAAGCGCCGCGTCATCCTTGGCGTCTTCGGGTTTGTCCTCTTTTGCCTGATCCTTGGCCACGGTCTAGCTCCCAACAAAATGGCAGGTCTCTCCTTGATATCATTAACTGATATGGTTTTGGTTAACAAGGGATTCGGTTGCCCGTGGCAAGGAAAGAACCGAACGCGGTAAGGGGGCATTTT
>DNGD01000163.1 GCA_003486725.1 Rhodospirillaceae bacterium | reverse complement strand
ATTCTCTTTTCGCGTTTGACGGTGATCGATGGCGGGGTCATTTCACAATCCACACGACGAGGCATCGGCGTCAATCCCCAATCTTTACTTTCCTGTCCTTCCTCACAATGCCCAACGCCGATTTGGGTTTCGTCCTGAACGCCGCTTGTCCACAAAACAAGGGCATAGCGTCCATCAGGGCGCTTTAACCTTAAGACGAATTCTTCCGGTCTGCCGGTATCCAGACGCGCCTCAATCCGCGCGCCTTTCAAGGGCGGCAGAAAATCGAGCAAGGCGCGATAGGACTCCTTCTCCTTTTCACGCAAGGTCAGCAAACCGAAATGCGCTTCGGGATCGTCTTGCCCTGCGCGCGCATCGCGCCATTCGTACCAGATGGAAACCGGCACGCCGCTCAGACTGTTCAACAAGAAAGAGCGCAGCAAAAACGCCGCCTGATCGTCCTCGCTCACTTCCGTTGTCGTAAAGCCCCACTCCGTCGACAGAACGGGTAAGGGTTTTTGATCCTTGGGGGTAAAGGCTTTGATAAACGCGCGCAGTTTTTTGTACGCCGGTAAAACCGTTTCAGGCGGCGTTTCGCCGTCGCGATAAGGGTGCATCGAAATCGCGTCAAAACAAGCCAAAGCAGGAGAGCGCAGCACGGCACCCAAAAAACCGGCTTTCATCGTGCCCCAGCGTCCAGCCATTTCAGCCATACCGGGACCAACAATCCGCGCCGTGGGCGCGGCTTTGCGCATCGCACGGCACGCGGCGTCCGCCATCACGGTATAATCTTTCACATTCGCGCGCGGAGCCCAGAATCTGTCTGAATCCGGCTCGTTCCACAGTTCCCAGATGATGTCATCGCCGCCGAAATGGGAAACCGTCTTCGCCGCATAGCGCGCAAAAGCCGCCACAGACTCAGGCGTCGAGGGTGCCAGAAGATATGTCTCCGCCCCGTCGATGTTGCCTTCCGGTGCCTTGATTTCTTTCGTGTAGGCAGGATGTCCGCCGCCCAAGACGATCACAGCCTTTAGTTCCTGTTCGCGGAGCCGCTTGACGAACGTGTCGAAGTACCCCCAGACGAACGAGCCGCGCCCTTTTTCCACTTCGTACCAAGGGATCACGAAGCGGACATAGGTCAGGCCCGCATCCTTGATCATCGTGAGCTCTTCGTCGGTCGTGCGCGCTTCCTTGACCTGAACACCATAACCCTCGCCGATGGCGGGCTGAAGCCATGTTTTGTCATCCTGTGCTAGCGCCGGTGCGCTCAATGCGAGAGCAGATAAAATGGTCATAAGGGAAAGAGTCTTTTTCATGCGGTTCTACTGTTTTCCAAGGATAAAGTTTCCAACAAGACGGCGATGCCGCTGGCTTCAATGATGTGCGGCCACAAAAGCGGTGCGGGATCAAACGCCTCGTTCGAGGGCCAAGACGCCAGATCGTCCGGCGCGGCGGCAAACATATCATGCGCCGCGCCCCACAAACACGACAAACCGTAACGCTGCGCCGTCAGCCGCGATTGCCGTTGTTCATTGCACAGAATCCGCAAGCCCAGCGCCGCATATTCCAACAGCTTGGTTGGCGTCTGCATCCGGTGCGGATGATGGTTCGGGAAATAATTCACGGCCACCCTCGCATGCATCAATGCGGCAAAAACGTCTTGCTGGTTTTGGCGTCCTTTAAAGACGATGTTCGGATAGGCCTTATACCGCTCTGGCAAAAACGGCTCTGGCGTTCCGTACAGATGAAAGTTTTTCGACGTGCCATAGCGGCGCACGAAACTGTCCAGCATTTCCTTTGTTTTTCTCTCGGCGGACATCGCGCCGATATAGCAAAAATCGCAGTCGTAAGACGTCGCGGGCGTGGCGCGATAATCCGTAACAAAAGGTGGCACGCCCATCGGCAACAGGCACACCGGCACATCGTCGGAGAAACCCATCGCGTCGCGCATATCTTCGTTCTGAAAAATGCGAACATCAGGAACAGCATTGCAAAAGCGCTTGATGCGGTCTTTCACCCACCACAAACGCCCGACGGAAAGCGAACGGTAATCATGAATGACTAACCCAGCGAGAGGGCGCTGCGGGTAAAAGCCCATAATCATCCAGACGATGGATTTTTCCAGATCGGGACGCGTTGATATATTTTTGGGACGTGCCTCGCTAGTTTCATAGCGCGGGGCGAAAAACTGGTGATAGGCGGCAATTTCGGGATAGGCTTCCCGCCCGCCATGCACAAAGATGATTTTTGAAAAGCGCGGCATGTCCCTCAATCCTCAAGAAAATGCGGGTTGCTTAGCGCATCACCGATCGCCAGAATCTCCGGCGTGGCGGAAAGCGTCACACTACGGCGGTTGATGCCGTCTTGAACGATCAGTGTTGCCGCACCGTCCGTGCGCAGGCTCCACCCCACCAAAACCTCACGCCCATCGGGCTTGCGCAGCAGCAGTGCCATATCGCGCGGATTATGCGACTGCACCTGCCGCACCAAAGCCGCATCGCGAAGGATCGGCAGCAGCGCCTCGATTGGCTCCAGAGCGGGCTTATCCGCACCATCCAACGTAACAAGGCCAAAATGCCCTTCGGGGTCATCCTTATCTTGCCGAGAGTCTCGCCATTCGTACCAGATCGAAAGCGGCACGCCCCACAGCATATCGATCAGGCGCGTGCGCAACGCATAGGCGGCCTGCTGCTCCGGCGTCACTTGCGTGGTGGTGTAGCCCCATTCGGTATTGAGAAGCGGCTTATAAACCTTGTGCTTCGCCAAAAGCAAAAAGAGCGTTTCATAATCGCCAAAGACGCCTTCGGGAGCTTCGTCGCCATGGCGATAAGGATGCACGCTTACGGCATCAAAGCATTTCATCGCCCCCGACGCTAAAACGCTTTCGAAATAGGCAGGCGTCACGCCGTCCCGCGCATCTGGCACGCGCCCCAACGCGGGGCCGACGATGGCGGCCTCTGGCACAACCTGACGGATGGCACGGCACGCGGCCTCGGCCAGCGCGATATAGGCACTGGCATCCGCCTTGGGCGGCCAAAACCGCGCTAGATCCGGTTCGTTCCAGATTTCCCACACGATATCCTCGCCGCGATAACGCAGCGCCATCGCCGCGGCAAACCGCGCATAGGCCTGCACCGCTTCGGGCGTTGCCGGTGCGGTGGGACGGCGCGAAACATGATCGGTATTCACGGGCGGCGCGGCGCTCCAGCCGCTATAAATGGCGTGGCCGCCCAGCAAAGGGATCACCATTTTCAGACC
>DNGD01000231.1 GCA_003486725.1 Rhodospirillaceae bacterium | reverse complement strand
AATCCTGACGCGATGAGGGGCGGGGCGCATCATAGTTCTCGGTGTCGGGTTCAGCAGAAGCCGTCTGCGCCGCGTTCTTTTTTGCATTCGATGCCGCAGAAGGATCATAGGCTTCGACTTCGGGCAGGTTTGTTTCTGCCTCGTTCAAAAGACTGGCGAACATGTTCCCTCCTGATCCGCAGGCCTGCATGCCCGCTTTGATCGCTGACAGAAAACCCGAAACCGTTGATCCAACGGAGGCCTGAACTTTTGTTTCTAATCCTTGTGCCATAAGAAGGTATCCTTTCTGCGTCAAAAAAATCAGGCCGTGCGGTTAATCGCAACGGGTGTGCATGTGGGGCTATAGCTGCCGAGCGTCAGAGCTGTTTTGCGCGGATCGCTATAACAATCGTTCGATTTATTCTGTTCGCGGGCGACGTTCATCACCGTCTGCACCAGTGATTGCGTGGCACCAATGGCGATACGCAGGCAGCCTGCATTGCGTCGTGCGCTTTGTGCCAAGACCTCGCCTTGTTTGCGCAGACGTTGCCGTTCTTCCGCGCTGGCCTCTTTCAGAAGATCGGGTTTTTGCATCAAGGCTTGCATGTTCGAGCGATATTCACGCGACCACTTCGCCTTTTCATCGCGCAAGGCGGTGACCGCCGCAAAGTCCTGTTTGCCGAGCAGCTCGACTTCACGATCCATCACCTGTGACAGAGTTTCCATGACGCTGAGAACAGCCGTGGCAAGACGCGACGCTTCGGAAGGCTTTGTTGCAGTGGTTGACGGACGATTGTTCTTCATAACTGTTCCCTTATTCATTGTTTACCCTTGCGTTCCGCCTTGGTGTTCCTGCATGCGGATCATCGTATCCATAATCGCGGTGGAAAGGCCGTAATCGGTGCCCTGAACCATCGACTTGCCGTATTCCTGAACCAGCATATCGCGCATCACATCTTCGCCGTGGCCGCCGCCGAACATGCCGTTCGTCTCGACCCCTTCCCACATGGGCTTCAGCATTTGTGCCATAAAGACAGCCTCGAACTCCTTGGCTGCGCGCGCCATCTCAGCTTTTGTGGCTGCATGCTTTTTAAGGCCTGACGCGTTGGCGGCGGGCTGAAGCGTATCGAGGGGGGCAACCAAAGCTTCCACGGTTTCTCTCTCCTTAAATCACTTCAAGATCGGCTTGCAGCGCGCCGGCGGCCTTGATCGACTGCAAAATTGTGATCATGTCGCGCGGCCCGATGCCCAGCGCATTCAAGCTTTGCACCATGTCTTGCAGGCTGACGCCGCCGCTCAGTACGCCCATTTTCTTGCCTTCGCCTTCATCGACGTTGATGGCGGTGCGTGCCACGGCCTGCGTCGTGCCGCCTTGCGACAAGGGCGCGGGCTGCGAGACTTGCGGCGTTTCCGTGATGCGGATGGTTAGATTGCCTTGCGCGATGGCGACCGTATTGATGCGCACGTTTTCGCCCATCACGATCACGCCCGACTGTTCATCGATCACGACTTTGGCGACCTGATCGGGCGAGACTTGGATTTGCTCGATCTCGGTCAAAAGACCGACGATGTTATGACGGCGGGCATCGGGAACCAGAACGCGCACCGTTGCGGCGTCTTGCGCCACAGCGACTTCGCCCTTTAATTGTTGGTTGATGGCGTGCGCCACGCGGTTGGCCGTTGTGAAGTCGGGGTTGCGCAGCGATAGGCGCATGGAGCCCAAATCGGCCAGACGGAATTTGATCTCGCGCTCGACGATCGCGCCGTTCGCGATGCGGCCCGAGGTCGGCACGCCCTTGGTCACCGATGCGCCTTGTCCTTGCGCGCTAAAGCCGCCCACGGCCAAAGCGCCCTGCGCCACCGCATAGACTTCGCCGTCCGCGCCCAAAAGCGGAGTAACCAGCAGGGTGCCGCCCGTCAGACTCTTGGCATCACCCAAGGTCGAGACCACCACATCGACGCGCGATCCCTGTGAGGAAAAGGCGGGCAGGGTTGCTGTCACCATAACGGCGGCCACGTTTTTCGTTTTCATGCTGGTGCCGCGGGTGTTGACGCCCAGACGCTCCAACATGCCGACAAGGCTGGTTTCCGTGAAAGGGGAGTTCGTGAGGCTGTCGCCCGTGCCGCTCAGACCGACGACAAGACCATAGCCGATCAGCATATTGTCGCGCACGCCTTCGAAATCGACGACGTCTTTAAGGCGCGAGGCCGCTTGAGCCGGTAGAGAAGAGAAGGTGAGGGTCAGAATCGTCAGTGCCGCAATCATCAGGCGCTGCGACAGGAAACGCCGTGCGCCCCCAGCGGCAAGCCGGGGAGAAAGTGGGGAGAGACGTGTTAAAGACAATGGTGGCATGTTGGTTCCTTACCCTTCGCCCTCACTCTCGCAATCCCTGTGCCAAAAAGTTTTTCTGATAGATATTTCCCTATCCTTTTGATCTGTTTGGATTTATAATGGGTTCGTCGCTTGCCTCCTCTGTCAGAGGAAGTGCGGAGAGGCAGGCAATCTCTGCCCATTCTTTTACAGACGGGCCGGCTTGCGGAATCTTTTGCCCCCAGCCGATCCTTTTCGTATAAAAGGAAGGGAAGAGATGTTTCCAAGGTTTTAGGACAACAGCATGATCAGCCGTATTGATGGCCCGCGAAATGTTCAAACGACTGCCCCCACACGCCGTGCGGGCAAAACCCGTAGCACGGGCGGTGCCAGCTTTTCCGATCATCTTGACGAGGCCGGCGAAGTTTCAGGTGCGTCGGCGGCCAGCGCGCTTGGCGCGGTCAGCGGTGTTCTGGATATTCAAGAGGTTGATGACGCGTTGGCGCGCGCCGCACGCGGCAAGCTCCGCGCCGAGGATCTTCTCGATAAACTGGATGATCTTCGTCTGGATCTTTTGACGGGGGCCTTGTCCAAAACAAAGCTACAGAGGTTGGCGGCTGTGGTTAATTCCCATCGTGCCGAGGTCAACGATCCCCGCCTTGGCGAAATACTTGATGAAATCGACTTGCGTGCGCAGGTAGAATTGGCCAAATTCACCCGCGTTTGATTTTTTGTTTTTAGCGAATCACCCCAGGAGCGATACCGCATGGTTACAGTACCCAAAAATTACAAGCCTACCGAAAAAGAGGCTTATATGAATCCTGTTATGCTGGAATATTTCCGGCAGAAGCTGATGGTGTGGAAGGAGTCTATCCTCAGTGACGCGAACACGACGCTTCAGGAATTGCAGGATGAAGGCGGCTTGCGCGAATCCGACGTGGCGGATCGCGCCTCGGTTGAAACCGATGTGGCGCTCGAGCTTCGCGCACGCGATCGTCAACGTAAATTGATCAGCAAGATCGACGAAGCGTTGGAGCGCATCCGCAACAACGATTACGGCTATTGCGAAGAAACCGGCGATCCCATCGGTATCAAGCGGCTCGAAGCGCGCCCCGTTGCCACCCTCACCATCGAAGCACAGGAACGTCATGAAAGAATGGAACGCACGCACCGCGATGAACGCGAATAAGCTTTTTCTGGCGGCAGGGTTTGCGGTTTTCTGTTGGGGCGTTCTCCCCACAGCCGCCCTTGCGCAAACGCCGGTGGCTCCCTCGCTCTACGGTGTCGGAGAGATTCAGGTGCAGCATACGCGGCTGGCCAATCCGGCGGTGACGGCGACGTGCGGTCTGTCAAGCGGCGAGATTTCGCACATCGCGCTTAAATCCTTGAAGAATGACGAGTTGCCAGCGTTCTCCGTCATTAACGCGCCGGCATCCAAGGAGGATGTGGCGCGGATCGATTTGTTGCCGACGGTCGCGTCGATGCAGACGAACGAGACGTCCTGCACCTCATGGATCGCTTTTTCGGCGCAGGGTCGGAACCTTGTCGTTCTACCGCCCGTTAGCACGGCGCGCAGCGTTGTGGTGACCTATTGGGAAGGGGGCTTGCTCGTCCACTCCACAGTAGAAAAACACCCGCAAGCGCTGGTGAACGCGATTGACAAACTGGTTGTGCAGTTCGCGCGGCAGTATCGTTTGGATCAACCGCCAGAGATTAGCGCGCCGGAACCGGATAAAAAACCCTAAGGCGCACGGATCGTTTTACGATGCTTTTTGCCGTGCTTGCAGCGCAGCGGTGAGCGTGCCGTCATCCAGATAATCCAACTCACCGCCGACCGGAAGCCCGTGGGCAAGGCGCGAGATGGAGACGCCGGATTCTTGCAGGCGCTCCGCTACATAATGCGCGGTGGTTTGCCCCTCGACTGTCGCGCTCAGCGCCAGAATAACCTCACGAACGGCGCCTTGGCCTACGCGGGCCACAAGCTGGTCGATCTTGAGATCGGCAGGGCGAATGCCGTCCAGCGCGGAAAGCGTGCCCCCCAGAACGTGATAAAGCCCCTTAAACGCGCGGGAGCGCTCCAGCGCCCAAAGGTCTGCCACATCCTCGACTACGCAAAGCATTTGGCCGTCGCGGGACGGGTCACGACAAACAGCGCAAGGCTCCTGCACATCCCAATTCCCGCAAGACGGGCAGCTATGCACGGTGCTGGCAACATCATGCATCGCGGTGATCAGCGGGAGCATTACAGATTCGCGCTTTTTCAGCAGATCCAGAACGGCGCGCCGCGCCGAACGCGGCCCCAAGCCGGGCAGCTTCGCCATCAAATGCATCAGATGGTCAAGAGGGGTGGTTTTCATCGCTTAGAAAGGCAACTTCATGCCGGCGGGAAGCTTCATGCCGCCCATGGCCTTTTCGGTTTCGCCTGCAATGATGGCATCGATTTTGGCCTTGGCGTCGCGCACGGCGGCGATGATGCTGTCTTCCAGCATTTCGATATCAGACGGATCGACCAGCTTGGCATCGATCTTGATTTTAAGCAGCTCGCCCTTGCCGTTCATCGTGGCCACAACGGCGTCGCCGCCGGTTTGACCCGTTGCTTCCGTCTCGCCAAGTTTGGCCTGCATGGCGGTCATCTTGCCTTGCATATCCTGAACCTGTTTCATCATCTGGCCGATATTGAGCATTCGTACTTTCCTTTTCTAAGGCTTTGGAGGAGACGCAAAAATGTCTCCCATCGACAGGTTTAAGTCAACAGGGGATAAAACGACAGAGGAAAACTTATCAGGGGGAGGGCGCGGCTGCCTTTAAGATTTGTTGGATTTCGCGCGCAACACGAGGCCCCAAACCGAATTGTCCCTGTAGCTTATCCGGGGTTATTCTAAGGACGGGGACGACATTGCTCGGATGGGGAGAGCGTTCTTTCAACAGAGACCCGATTTTATTGCCCCAATTAAAACCGCCGGTATGATATCCCATTTTCTTCATGGCTTCTTGGGCGACTTTAAATTGCGTTTCAGGAACACCAGTCACTGGATGATCGGGGATGGCGGCCTTAAGCGTCAGGAGATTCTCTCCCAGCTCGGCTTCCCATACCCAAGAAAAATCGCCAAAGCCGTGATCAAGTTCTCTTTTGAATTCAGCAGCCTGCAGTTCCAATTCAACCATAACCCACCGCCCTACACACAATTCGATAGGTGTAGAGTAGCAAGGGGTAAATAGTTGCACAAGGCGCGGGGTTGGTTAATACCGGTAATGATCGGCTTTATAGGGGCCTTCGGCGGGGACGCCCAGATACGCGGCCTGCTTGTCGGTCAGCTTGGTGAGCTGCGCGCCTAGCTTGTCCAGATGCAGACGGGCAACTTTTTCATCCAGATGTTTGGGAAGAGTGTAAACCTTAACCGCATATTTGCCGGGGTTACACCATAGCTCGATCTGCGCGAGTGTCTGGTTGGTGAAGGACGCGCTCATCACAAAGCTGGGGTGGCCCGTCGCGCAGCCAAGATTCACAAGGCGGCCCTTGGCGAGCACGATCAGACGCTTGCCGTCGGGGAAAACAACCTCGTCCACCTGCGGCTTTACTTCGTCCCACACATAGTTGCGTAGCGCGTCGATCTGGATTTCGGAATCGAAGTGGCCGATGTTGCAAACGATGGCGCGATCCTTCATCTGGCGCATATGATCCAGCGTGATCACATCGGTGTTGCCGGTCGCGGTCACAAAGATATCGCCCTGCGGCGCGGCCTGATCCATCGTCACGACCTGATAGCCTTCCATCAGCGCTTGCAGCGCATTGATGGGATCGATCTCGGTTACCAAAACGCGCGCGCCGGAATTGCGCAGGCTGGCGGCGGAGCCCTTGCCCACATCGCCAAAGCCACAGACGACCGCAACTTTGCCCGACATCATCACGTCGGTGGCGCGACGGATGCCGTCCACCAGACTTTCGCGGCAACCATACAGATTGTCGAACTTCGATTTCGTCACGCTGTCATTGACGTTAAACGCGGGGATTTTCAGCGTTCCGGCCTTCATCATGTCGTACAGGCGATGCACACCTGTCGTGGTTTCCTCGGACACGCCGCGCACATCTTTCAGCATGTCGGGGTGCTTGTCGTGCATGTATTTGGTGAGATCGCCGCCGTCATCCAAAATCATATTGGGCGTCCAGCCGTCCGCGCTTTTGATCGTTTGATCGATGCACCACCAATAATCCTCTTCTGTTTCGCCCTTCCACGCAAAAACGGGAACGCCTGTCGCGGCGATTGCCGCTGCCGCTTGGTCCTGCGTCGAAAAGATATTGCACGACGACCAACGCACCGTTGCGCCCAAAGCGATCAGCGTTTCGATGAGTACCGCCGTTTGAATGGTCATATGAAGGCAGCCGCAGATGCGTGCGCCTTTCAGTGGTTGCGCCGCGCCATATTCGGCGCGCAGGGCCATCAGGCCGGGCATTTCCGTTTCGGCAATCGCGATTTCTTTGCGTCCCCAAGCGGCCAGAGAAATATCTTTGACTTTGTAATCGGTGAAGGCGGAAGACATGGAAAATAACCCCTTGGTAAAGAGTAAAACGGAAAGCGTGCGCGAAGAAGAACGTCTATCATACGGCGTGCGACGGGCAAAGGCGAAAAGCGATGGGTTTATCGCCTTTTTCTCATCAAAAGGGGCGATTGTATGTTGCCCGCACCTTGATCGAGCAGAGCATTGATCGTGGCTTCGTCATTTTG
>DNGD01000254.1 GCA_003486725.1 Rhodospirillaceae bacterium | reverse complement strand
ATGTTCGTATCGATCTTGCCGGACAGTTCGCTGAGCGTGGTCGAGGCTGTTTCAGCGGCGCTGAGAAGGCTCGTTTCCTGTGAGCGGGCGGTGTCGGACAATTTCTTGCTGTCCTGCATCGCGCGTTCGACGGTGGAGGCCACCAGCAAGGCGTTGGATTCGATATCCTGCAACAGCACGGTGATTTGATCACGCATACCTTCGGTCTGGCGCGACATGTCGTCGCCACTTTGAACCAGCTTGTTGTCGAGGATTCGTAGCATCGCGAACTTGTCTTCCATCAGCTGGTCGATGTGCTGCATGCTGCGACGGATCACGTCCTGAATCTCGTTGACGTGGTACAGGCTTTGTTGCTCAAAGTTTTCCAGTTCTTGCTTGTGTTCGTTGACGCGCTGCATGATGACCATCAGGTCACCGTCGTTCAAATTCTTGGTGCTGCGCAGAAGCTCCAGCTGTTCCTTGATCGCTTGGTTGAAGCGGCGGATGCGGACTTCGGCGGCGCCGGATTCTCCCGTAATCATCGCCAATTGGCGGCGCAACGGCTCGGTCACCGACTGCACGTCGGCGGCGCGTTGCAGATACGCGGTGATCATCCAGATCATCGCCATCGGCGAGATAATGGCGGAAATACCGACAGCCCAGTTGGAAAGCGGCACGCCGAGGAAGGTATGCGCGGTGCCCGATTGCATCATGACGAAGGCGACGACGGCGACCCAGCCGATCGACAAGCCCATGCCCATCCAAAATGGCGTGGTGGAATAATTGGCGCTCTTGCGCTTGATGGCGCGCGCGGCGAGTTTTGCCGTGGTGGCAGTTTGCGGCGTGGCTCCTGCGGGTTGCGCATCGCCGGAGGACGTTTCCGTTTTTTCCGGATTGTCTGTGGCCGCGCTGGGCGCTGGCGACAAAGTGCGAAGGGGATTGGCAGAGAATTTTGTCGGGTCGACCATGTATGCCTCAAAGCGAGATAATACCAGTTTCAATGCTTCCAATCCGGTCCCTTTCGAGGCGCGAAAAAAGGCGCATTAATGTTGGCGCATCATCTTGAAATACATGCACAAACACTCATGCTTCCTCCCGCGCGATTCGCAGGGACAGGTAAAGCGGGGCCACTCTAACAGGAATTAAGATCAAAAGGGAAGGGTTAACCTCTTCCAAACCCACAAAAAATGGTAGGTAGTGACTAGTCTGCAAGGGGATGAGAATTGCAGCGGGAAATGAGGGCTTAAGGGAACAAAAATGACCACACCCGTCATCCCCGCGAAGCGGGGATCCAGTTTTGGTAAAAAAGAAAACGGGACTCCCGCTTGCGCGGGAGTGACGGAGTTTTTTGATTTTGCCTAAACGAGCAAACCTTCAACCTCTAACCCTTCGTCCCCAGCTTCTTCAGCTCATAAAGCGCGTTGAGGGCGTCTTTCGGGGTCATTTCGTCCAGATTTAGGGCTTGAACGGCGTCATAAAGGCGCGAATCGGCCTCTTTTTGCATCGTTTTTGGCGTCCTGGCGCTAAATAACGGCAGGTTGTCCGCCAAATCGCATGCCTTAAGGTTCGCTTTGTCGGTCTCAAGCTGGTGCAAAACGGTCTCGGCGCGGTGGATAACACTGGCGGGAAGGCCGGCCATCTGAGCGACATGAAGACCATAAGAACGGTCGGCGGTGCCCGCGATCACCTCATGCAGGAAGATGATTTCCTTTTCCCACTCGCGGATTTTCATGGTGGCGCAGGTGAGGTGCGCAAGCTTCCCCGCAAGCTGCGTGAGTTCATGATAATGCGTGGCGAACAAGGTGCGGCAGCGGTTCGCTTCGTGCAAATGCTCGATCGTTGCCCAAGCGATAGAAAGCCCGTCATAGGTGGCGGTGCCGCGCCCGATCTCATCCAATATCACAAGGGCGCGGTCTTTGGCTTGGTTAAGAATGGCGGCGGTCTCCACCATCTCAACCATAAAGGTCGATTGGCCGCGCGCGAGATCATCCGCCGCACCGACGCGGCTGAACAGCCGATCCACGATGCCGATGTGGGCGCTGGTGGCGGGCACAAAGCTGCCCATTTGCGCCAGAATACAGATAAGGGCGTTTTGCCGCAGGAAGGTGGATTTACCGGCCATGTTGGGGCCGGTCAAAAGCCACAAACGCTGCGCGGTGCCCAGATCGCAATCATTGCCCACAAACGGCGCAGGGGTGGGCGAGCGCTGGAGCGCCGTTTCCACAACTGGATGGCGGCCTTTTTCGATGTTAAAGGCCAACGAATTGTCGATGGTGGGGCGGACATAGTTTTGTGTGGCGGCCAGATGCGCCAGCGCTGTTGTCACATCGCATTGCGCCAACGCCTCGGCGGTTTTGCGCAGATCAGGCAGGCGGCAGATAATCTCGCCCGCCAGATCCGCGAAGTATTGGAGTTCGACCGCCAAGGCCTTATCGGAGGCTTCCGCGATCTTGCGGTCTAACTCCGACAATTCCACAGTCGTAAAGCGCACCGCGCCGGCAAGGCTTTGGCGGTGGATGAAGGTCTCCTTGAGCGCCAGCAATTTGTCGGCGTGGAGAGGTGACACTTCTATATAATAGCCGATGACTTGATTGTGTTTGATCTTGAGCGCCGATGCGCCGCTCAGAGAGGAATAGTTTTGCTGCAAGCCCGCGATCAGGCGGCGGCTGTCATCGCGCAGCATCATCAATTCATCCAGCTGCGGCGCGTAGCCACGCGCGATAAAGCCGCCATCGCGCGTGAGCAGCGGCAGTTGCTCAGCCAGCGCGCGCGTTAGTTTATCATGAAGCGCGGAATGTTCGCCCAGTCCGCGCGTGATGTTTTTCCATTCTTCTGTTTGTGTTTGGGAATCTTGTTCCAAAAGCGCAGAGCGGATTTTTGCCGCATGAAACAACGCATCGCGCACGCCAGCCAGATCGCGCGGGCCGCCACGACCCAAAGCCAGACGGGAAAGGGCGCGCTCCAGATCAGGAGTCTGTTTCAGCTCACTACGGATTGTCTCGCGCAGTTTTGTATTTATAAGAGAAGATGCGACCGCTTCATGGCGCTGTTTGATGGCGGTGACATCCGTCAGCGGCGCGGATAGTCGTGCGGCGAGAAGACGCGCTCCGGCACTCGTCATCGTCTGATCGATGACGGCGAGCAAAGAGCCTTGCCGCGTTCCGACGAGCGTGCGCGTGATCTCCAGATTGCGGCGTGTCGCGGCATCCATAATCAGGCAGGGTTGCGCCGCGAGCGAAGCAGGCGGCAGGAAATGCGAGAGATCGCATTTTTGCGTCAGGGATACGTAATCCATGATCGTGCCGAGCGCGGTGATCTCGGGGCGCGAGAAATCGCCCAGTGCAGAAATATCCCGTAGTTTATAAACGTCCAGCAAACGGCGATGCGCGTTATCAAAATCGAAACGGCTGTTCGCCTGTGGCGTCAGCACCTCGCGCCATGGCGCAAGCACGTCAAATAAATCCGGATTCTGTACCGTCTTTTCGGCCAGAAGAATCTCGGATGGCATCAGGCGTGCTAAAACTGCGCCCAGCGTTTCGGGCGTCGCGCGCTCACAAAACGGCTCGCTTTTCGCAAGGTCAACCCACGCGACGGCAAGCCCTTCACCGGTTTGCGCAATGCAGGCGAGATGGTTTGCGGTGTTGGCATCTAATAACGTGTCTTCGGTGACTGTGCCGGGCGTGACGATGCGGACAACCTCGCGCGTCACGATGGATTTCGCACCGCGTTTTTTGGCCGTCGCCGGATCTTCGGTCTGCTCGCATAGCGCGACGTGGAAGCCTTGGCGGATCAGCTTGGCCATATAGTTTTCATAGGCGTGGAACGGCACGCCGCACATCGGCACGTCTTGGCCGTTCATCTGCCCGCGCCGAGTCAGTGTGATGTCGAGGGCACGCGAGGCTTTGATGGCATCGTCAAAAAACAATTCATAAAAATCGCCAAGGCGAAAGAAAAGGAGGCATTCCGGATGCTGCGCCTTGATCGCCAGATATTGTGTCATCAACGGCGTGGTTGCTTCCGCAGAAGCGGGAGGCATTCCCTGCGTTTCATCGTCTGGTTTTCTTTGCGCGGCCTGTTTCATCGGTTCCGAATTATAAGGAGAGAATAAGGCCGCGAGTATATCTTTAGCTTTTCGCGGAATGCAAACAGCAATCCAGATTGTTAACAACTACAATAAAAATACCCCGTTAACGACGATTTTACTTGACTTTTGAGAAAAACTGTGATACGTTCCACAGTATAATATAACAGCGCCAAAATACAGGGCAGGGGATGTTCGAGGGGTTTACCGTAGGGTGAGCCCTTTTTTTGTGGGCAATGGAGTCGTAAGGGGGAGTCACGACATAGGGTAGGAGGGGTAGAGTTCAGAGTTCAGGGGTTAGGGAAGAGGTAGGGCTTTGCAGACGTGCAAGGCCTTTTTTGTTGTCCTATCCGTTTGCGACGTTGGCTCGCATTTCATAGGGGATAAGCCAACTGGGTCCCAGATCAACTTTCTTTCGTCTCGCTAATGCGAGTCGAAGAGAAAGTTTTCTGGGATGACGATAAGGATGAGTGAGGGACAACAGGGGAGTGAAGAAAGACGAAGAGGGAAAAAACGAGGAAACGGGGGAGGTTTTGTGACTTTTTGTCAAGTAATCGTCTGGAATAAAAGGGGAAATAGGCGCGCGGGCAATATTTCTTTAAACCATTCCTTTAAAGCGTGGCGGGGGTATGATATGACGGCAGTGCTTTAGGGCTTGGAAAAAAAGCGAGCGGTTAGCGGCGGGTTGAGGCGAATTGGGACGGATTGGACATGATTATCGGTATCGGGAGTGATTTGGTGGATATCAGGCGGGTTGAGCGGACGCTGGAGCGGCACGCGGATCGCTTTATCAACCGCATTTTCACGGAAATTGAACGGACACGGGCGGCGCGGCGCGGCTCGCCCGCTGCGACCTATGCGAAAAGATTTGCGGCGAAAGAAGCCTGCGCCAAGGCTCTCGGCACCGGCATCAATCGCGGCGTTTTCTTTCGGGATATGGGGGTCGTGAATTTGCCGTCGGGCCAGCCGACCTTGCAGCTTTCGGGCGGCGCGGCGGAAAGGCTGGCGGAAATGACTCCGGCGGGGAAAAAGGCGTTCATTCATTTGAGTATGACGGATGATTTCCCGATGGCGCAGGCGTTTGTGGTGATTGAAGTGAGGGACTAGGGGGTGGAGGTTGGGGGTTAGAGAAGAGTGGTATAACGTTCTCCCTAATCGTCATTCCCGCGAAAGCGGGAATCCAGCGCCGAGTGTCTACGAGGCGTATGAGTCTTATGCGCTGCAGACGCAGCGCAGCTGGATCCCCGCTTTCGCGGGGATGACGGAGAGAGGTAATAATGAAAGTTGAAAGCGGAAATGGCACAGACAAAATTAGAAAAATCGGCTGATAGAATGGATGACACCGTGCGCACGTTTTTTATCGCGGCGATGATTGCGCTGTCGATCCGCGCGTTTGTGTTCGAGCCGTTCAATATTCCTTCCAGCTCGATGGTGCCCGGACTGTTGGTTGGTGATTATTTGTTCGTGTCGAAATACGCTTATGGCTATAGCAGCCGTTCGTCGCTGTTCGGGTTGTTGCCGCTTTCGGGGCGGTTGTTCGGGAGCGAGCCCGCGCGCGGCGAAGTGATCGTTTTCAAGCTGCCGAAGGATAACAGCACCGATTATATCAAGCGGCTTGTCGGATTGCCCGGCGATTCCGTGCAGGTCAAAAACGGGTTGCTTTACATTAACGGCGTGGCCGTGGATCGCCGCAAGCTGGCTGAGCCGACTGTAAAAGAGTATGTCAGGCCGTCGGCTTCGGCGGAGGATTTCGTCGAGAAGTTCCCTGACGGGCACGAGCACATTATCCGTGAGGAAGGCGATAATCGTCCGCTTGACGATACCGATCTGTTCGTCGTGCCACCCGACCATTATTTCGCGATGGGGGATAATCGCGACAATTCGCAAGACAGTCGCACCAATCTGGTCAAGTTCATCCCTGCCGAAAATCTGGTGGGGCGCGCTGAAGTGTTGTTCTTCTCGCTGGAGGAAGAAAAGCGTTTTTGGCAGTTCTGGTATTGGCCGACCTCCGTGCGGTGGGATCGTCTTTTTATGAGAATAAAGTGAGGAGCCATGC
Source organism: Rhodospirillaceae bacterium (assembly GCA_003486725.1). Taxonomy (GTDB): domain Bacteria; phylum Pseudomonadota; class Alphaproteobacteria; order UBA9219; family UBA9219; genus UBA8914. Next base: position 8,022 of record DNGD01000254.1, on the reverse strand, counting down.
CGAGCGTTGAAGCGATGAACGAATTGATGGCGGCGCTGGATTATCACTTTGATAATGATGCGCTGATGGCTGACGCTTTGCGCCATCCGTCGATGACGGGCGCGCGCGGGCAGAAAAGAACAAAATCCGCTTCGCCCTATGAGCGGTTGGAGTTTTTAGGTGATCGTGTTTTGGGGCTTGTCATCGCCCATTGGCTTTTCGAAGTTTACGACGACATTGACGAAGGTGCTTTGGCCAAGCGTCATGCGGCGCTGGTCAACCGCGATGCGCTCAGGGTTGTCGCGTTGAAGTTGAAACTGGATCATTATCTTCGTCATGCGCATGGCGAAGATGCCAACCTCGCGCAAAAAAATACGGCGGCGTTGTCGGACGCGATGGAGGCGCTGATCGGCGCCATCTATCTGGACGGCGGGTTGGAGCCAGCGCAGCGTTTGATCAAGCGTTTGTGGCAAGACCAGATTGAAGCGGCAACCTTGCAGGTTGATCCCAAATGCGCCTTGCAGGAATTTGCGCAAGGGAAGGGGCTGCCGCTGCCCGTTTACAAAGTAACGGATCGCTCAGGGCCCGCGCATGCGCCGTCCTTTGTGATTGAAGTGTCGGTGCGCGGCTATGCGGCGATGTCGGCCAAAGGTTCATCCAAGCGCGAAGCCGAAAAAGCGGCGGCGCAAGCTTTATTAGAAGAGATCGGGAAAAAATGACAAGTTCAATAAAGACTAAGGCCGGTTTTGTCGCGATTGTCGGCGCGCCGAATGCCGGTAAATCCACGCTGCTTAATCAGCTGCTAGGAGAGAAGCTTTCCATCGTCACGCGTAAGGCGCAGACCACGCGCATCCGCGTGCTGGGCTTGATCACGGAAGGCGACACGCAAATCGGTCTGATCGACACACCCGGATTGTTTCAGCCGAAAAGCAAGCTGGAACGCGCCATGGTTCGCGCGGCGTGGGACAGTCTTGAAGGGGCGGACCTTGTTTTGCTGATTGTCGATGCCGCCGCGCGTCAGCCGGATGCGAAGGTCGAGGCGATCATGCAGGAACTCGCGCAGCGCAAGCAAAAGGCGACGCTGGTTTTGAACAAGGTCGACAAGATCCGTGTTGAAAAACTGTTGCCGCTGACGGAACAACTTAGCGCGACTGGCATGTTTGACGAGATTTTCATGATCTCCGCGTTGACGGGTGATGGAGTCGAAAAACTGAAGGCCAAGCTTTTGGGCGCGATGCCCGCTGGCGCGTGGCACTATCCCGAAGATCAGTTGACGGATGTTTCCGAGCGTCTTCTGGCCGCCGAAGTGACGCGTGAACAATTGTTGGAGCAACTGCATGACGAGTTGCCCTATGAAGCTGCCGTTCTCCCCGAAGCGTGGGAGGAGCGCAAGGACGGTTCGGTTATGATCCGCCAGACGATTGTGGTGATGAAAGTCGGACACCGCGCCATGGTACTCGGCAAAAACGGTGCGCGCATCAAGGAGATCGGTTCTGCTGCCCGCGCCGAGCTTACCGCGCAGTTTGGTCGCACCGTTCACTTGTTCCTTGACGTTAAAGTCGATGAACGTTGGCAAGAGATGGGAGAATACTATCGCGTTTTTGGAATCGAAACGAAGTAGCGATTTTTCTATCAGGACCAAACATGTACCGCGTATTTTTTGCAATCGCGGGAAATAAGTCCTTTCCATTATTCACAACTTCTGTCTAATATTAACCTTAATCGTGTCGGATCACGATTCGACGTTATCCTGTTTACGGTCACTCGTTCAGGTAATCTGAAGCATACGATAGTACTCGTTACTCGTTTCTGGAGGTGTGGATTGACAAGCTCACATGGTGCCGTAGGCCAAGCTCATTCGAAGGCGCATAGCGCGAAAGAAACGAGTATTCCTGTTGGGACGAAAGTCGTTATCGACGAAGCGGGGCTTTCCGCTTTATTCAGTCGCCTGATCAAAATCGGGTATCAACCCATCGGACCCAAGGTCCGCGATGGCGCTGTGGTTTACGAAGAGATTTCTTCGCCCAGCGACCTGCCTGTCGGCTTTTCCGATGAGCAAGAAGGCGGCAAATATCGCCTTGTTCCCGGCACGAAGGGCTCGTTCTTCGAGTATCTTGTCGGCCCCACCAGCTGGAAAAAATTTCTGTTCCCGCCGCGTCACAAGATGTGGTCGGCCGATCGCGACGGCAAAGGCTTCACGGTCGAAAATCCGACGGATGACGCGCCGGCTTACGCCTTTATCGGTGTGCGTTCGTGCGAATTGAACGCGATGAAGATTCAAGACAAGGTGTTTGGCTTTGGCCGCGAGGACAAATGCGGTGCTGGCATCTTCTCTGATCCTGGGTATGTGGCGCGTCGCAGCAAGGCGCTGATCATCGGTGTGAATTGCTCACGTGCGGGCAAGACGTGTTTCTGCTCTTCCATGGGCGGCGATCCGCACATGAAGGAAGGGCAAGGCTATGATTTAACGCTCACCGAATTTGCGCCGTCAAATGGCAAGCACGAGTTCATGATGGAAGTCGGGAGTGAACGCGGTGCGTTGATCCTCGATCTGCTCCCCCATCGCGAAGCTCGCTCTGCCGATGTCAGTATGGCCGACAGTCAGGCCCGCAAAGCGCGCGGCGAAATGGGCCGCAAGATGGTTCCCGATGTTAAGGACGTCTTGCCCCGCAACCTGCGTCATCAACGCTGGGACGAAGTGGCCGAACGCTGCTTGTCCTGCGCCAACTGCACGATGGTTTGCCCCACCTGCTTCTGCAGCACGGTCAATGACACGACTGATCTGAAGGGCGATCACGCGGAGCGTTGGCGTTCGTGGGACAGCTGCTTCTCGATCGATTTCAGCTATATCCATGGGGGCGCGATCCGCCGCGAAACGAAGTCGCGCTATCGCCAGTGGATGACCCATAAATTGTCGAACTGGCATGAGCAGTACGGCACGTCCGGTTGCGTCGGCTGTGGCCGTTGCATCACGTGGTGCCCTGTCGGCATCGACATTACGGAAGAGGCCAAGGCGATCAAGAACACCGGCGAATAAGCGTGGGTTCTTCCCCCTTTTTGCTACTGAAGACACAGGATTCACCAAACGATAGGATGTTTTGAAATGAGACATGCAATCAAAAAGAAGGAAGCCAGTTGCGCCTGTTATTCAGGTGGCGCCGATCCGATGCATCCGCGTCCGTTCCGCGTTCTGGAAATCTGGAAAGAGCTGTCCGACACGTTCAGCATGTCTTTGACCCCCGAAGATGGCGGCCCCGTTATTTTTGCGCCGGGGCAGTTCAACATGCTCTATGTTTTTGGCATCGGCGAAGTGCCGATCAGCGTGAGCGGCGACCCCACCAACCGCTCTGTCCTGATCCACACGACGCGTGCTGTCGGTAATGTGTCCAAGGCGCTTGACTCGCTGAAGGCTGGCGCGATTGTCGGCGTCCGTGGGCCCTATGGCTCCGAATGGCCGCTGGCTGTGGCGGAAGGTACGGATCTGGTGTTCGTTGCGGGCGGTATCGGCCTTGCGCCACTTCGCCCCGCCATCTATCAAGCGATGGCCGAGCGTCACAAATACGGCAACATCGCTGTTCTGTACGGTGCGCGTACGCCGGAAGATATTTTGTTCTCGAAGGAACTGCTGCGCTGGAAGGCGCGTTTCGATATCGATGTGCAGGTCACGGTTGATCGCGCGACGGGCAATTGGCAGGGTCGCGTCGGTCTGGTCACCAAGCTGATCCAGTCGGGCGGGTTCGATCCCATGAACGCGACGGCCTATACCTGCGGCCCCGAAGTCATGATGCGCCACGTTGTAGACTCGCTGCATGAGCGCGGTGTGCCTTTGGATCACATCTATCTGTCCATGGAACGCAACATGAAATGCGCCGTTGGATTCTGTGGGCACTGCCAGTGGGGTGCTTCCTTTATCTGCCGCGACGGCCCCGTGTTCCGTTACGACAAGATCGTCGATACTCTTAATGTGCGGGAGCTTTGATCATGACAGTCACAAAAAAGAAAGCTCCTTCGAAGAGCACAGGCAAGGCAAACGGCTCGATCAAACGCCGCGCCAAGCCCAAGATTGCCGTGTGGAAGTTTGCGTCGTGCGATGGCTGTCAGCTCAGCCTGCTGGGATGCGAGGATGATCTTCTCGACGTGGTGGGCGAAATTGAAATCGCCTATTTCCTTGAAGCGACGACGACGGTCGTTAAGGGGCCTTACGACATTTCGTTTGTCGAAGGATCGATCACGACGGATCACGATGTCCACCGTATCCGCAAGATCCGTCAGCAATCGAAGAAGCTGATCACCATCGGTGCGTGCGCGACGTCGGGCGGCATTCAGGCTTTGCGTAACTTTGCGGATGTGGATGATTACATTCGCGCCGTTTATGCCCGCCCTGATTTCATCACGACGCTACGCACCTCGACGCCGATTCAAGAGCATGTGCCCGTCGATTACGAATTGCGCGGCTGCCCGATCAACAAGGCCGAACTTCTCGAAGTCATCAACGCGACGCTGAACAACCGCGTGCCCAACATCGCGCACACCAGCCAATGCGTGGAGTGCAAGAAAAAGGGCACCGTTTGCTTGATGGTGGCGAAAGGCATTCCCTGCCTTGGCCCTGTGACGCATACGGGTTGTGGTAATCTGTGCCCGTCCACGGATCGTGGTTGCTTTGGTTGCTTTGGTCCGTCCGAAGCGCCCAACGGTGCCAGCCTTGGCCGTCAGCTTGAAAAACTGGGAATGACGAAGCGCGAAGTGCGCGACTTCTTCCGTTCTTATAACGCGAACGCTGGAGCTTTCCGTAAGACCAGCGAAGCCTATGACTGAAGCGATTAATCTTTAGCAGGAATAAAAGGAGCCGAGCATGGTAACAGCGGCGAAGAAGAAAACAGTGAAAAAGGCGGCTCCTAAAAAAGAAGCCAAAGCCAAATCCACGGGCAACGTGACACGTACCATCGTGGTCGATGAATTGTCGCGCGTGGAAGGCGAGGGTGCCCTGACCGTTCGCGTGAAAAACGGCGTGATCAAGGAATGCAAATTCCGGATTGTCGAGCCGCCACGCTTTTTCGAAGCTTTCCTGCGCGGTCGCAGCTACCTTGAAGTTCCCGATATCACGGCCCGCATTTGCGGCATCTGTCCGATGGCGTACCTGATGGGCGCGCAGCAGGCGATGGAAGACGCGCTGGGTATCAAGATTACCCAACCGATCCGCGATCTGCGTCGTATCATGTATTGCGGTGAGTGGATCGAAAGCCATGTTCTTCACGCCGCGATGTTGCATGCGCCCGATTTCCTTGGTCTTGACGATGTGCTGAAGCTCGCCGCGACCAACAAGGAAGTCGTTCAAAATGCGCTCCGCCTGAAGAAGCTGGGCAATGATATTCTGGAAGTTGTCGGCGGTGGCCGTGCCATTCACCCCGTCAATACGCGTGTGGGCGGTTTCTATAAGGTGCCGACCAAGAAGGCCTTGCGCGGTCTGCTGGACGAACTGAAGTGGGGCATAGAGACGTCGATCGCGATTGCCAAACTGTTTGGCACGTTCGACTTCCCCGACTATGAATATGACTATCATTGCGTTGCCATGCATCACCCCGACGAATACGCGATTGTCGAAGGCGATGTGATCAGCAACCGTGGCATTCACATTCCTGTCAGCGACTTCCACAAGGTGTTCAAGGAAACGCATGTCGCGCACTCTACCGCGCTGCAAGGCTCGACCCGCGACGACGGTCAGCCATACCTGACGGGCCCGAACGCGCGTTATAACCTGAACTATAAGCAGCTGACCAAGCTGGCCAAGCAAACGGCCAAGGAAATCGGCCTTGGCGAGACCGTGAACAATCCGTTCAAGAGCATTCTGGTCCGCATGGTCGAGACGGTCTATTGCTGTGAAGAGGCCATTCGCTTGATCAAGGCGTATGAGGAGCCGGATGTTGCGTTTGTTGCCGGCACGCCCAAAGCCTCGGAAGGCTTTGGCATGACGGAAGCGCCGCGCGGCGTTTGCTATCACTCCTATAAGCTGGACAGCGAAGGGCGCGTCACGAAGGCCGTTATCTCCTCGCCGACCGCGCAAAACCAGCCGCAGATCGAGCGCGATTTGCATGGCGTGGTGGAACGCAGCCTCGATCTGGATGAAAAGGCTTTGAAGTGGCGCTGTGAGCAGACGATCCGCAACTATGATCCCTGCATCTCATGTTCGGCGCACTTCCTCAAACTGACGATGATCAGGGAGTAGGGCAAGTCTGCCGATGACCGTATTGTTTTTGGGCGTTGGCAATTTGCAGCGCGCGGATGATGGCGCGGGCCCCGCGCTTGCCGAACGCTTGGCCGCCGATCAGTCGTTTGCGAAAAAAGGCATCGAGGTGCAGCCGCACAGCGGCGAGGGCGCTTCGCTCATGCCTTTGTGGGAGGGCGCGGATCGCGTCGTCATCGTCGATGCGATGAAATCGGGAAAGCCCTTGGGCACCATCTGCCGCTTCGATGCGATCAACGATACCCTGAAGCCCGATGTGTTTCGCTATTCCAGCCACCTGTTTGGCCTTGCCGAGGCCACAGAGCTGTCGCGCGCACTGGGCACCTTGCCCAAGGCCATGATTATCTATGGCATCGAAGGGGAAGAGTTCACTTTCGGCGCGGCGATGTCGGCGCAGGTCGAAGCTGCACTCGCCGAAGTCGAGACAGCCGTTAGAAAAGAGTTTGCGGATTTGTAAGCCATAGCCGGAGTAGGCCGCCCATGCACGAAGTGTCGCTGTGCGAGAGCATCATCAAGATCATTGAGCGTCAGGCGGAAAAAGACCGCTTCACGCGCGTTGTCGAGGTGACGTTGACGGTGGGCGATCAATCCGGCGCGAGCCTTGAGGCGATGGAGTTCTGTTTTCCCATGGTCGCCAAGGGCACCGTCGCCGACGGCGCCAAGCTTATCTTCACGCCGGTCGAAGGCCGTGACTTACGGGTGAGTAAGCTTGAGGTTGGGTGAGAACGCGGGATGACTGTTGAGCGCCTTTATCATTATCATTTGCATAATAAACACGGAGGTCAGCTTTTTGCACTGAATACACATAAAATGGGGTAACAGTAGGTCTATTTTCGCCGAAGATCGAATCTGGCAGGTCTTTGTAGTCGATTACAACTGGCTTCATTGGACACTTGCCGAGCACTCTCGTTTCTGCGCCCATACTTCTTAGTGCTGAGGCGATTTCTGGCTCATTTAGTGCGTGAATCCGTAACGAGTCGTGTTGAACTGGACTTGGCATCCATCCGCGCTTGGAGACCTCCGAAAGACCGGCCTTAAGCAAATCGTCAAGTACATCCTTAAGTTTTTGCTCATCTGGTAAATTGCCGTTACTTGTTATCTGGACGCGAATAACAGATTTGCCGGTGAATGTTGAAAGGCTATCTGTAAAGCTTGCTTGAATCCTCTTGTTGCCTGTTTTGTGTGACCACGACGAAAGAAAAATGTGGGGATTAAGTTGAAAAGAATTCTCTCTTGCACTTGTGCCAAGTGACTCGATGTATGTCGTCGTTCTAGATTTCCTCACCAAAGAGGGCGGCTTTGTAAAAAGAAGAATGTTTGCATCTGGCGAGTCATCGCGTGTTGCATTCAAGTTCTTATAAATTCGAAGCATTGGAGCATTGTTCTCGCCATGTTCTGCGATGTAACAGCTCGACATCTGTCCGAATTGGTTGCCGTGAGCACTGTCAGACATGGAAAGGGCAAACATTTTCGCATGGAAAAATGTTCCAAGGCTTATCCCCTCAGGGAAAGTATCTTTGTTTTTTGTCGTCTCTCTAAACTTCTGGGATTTATCTTTGAAAACAAAGGTGTCTTCAATGTATGTTGCAGGAACGTTTACAAAGGTCTGGTTGGACTCATCCCACTTCGAATAGACAGAAGGTAGGGCTATCATCGCGCCCGCCACATCATTCTCTATGCCCACAGAGGCATCTCTGTCTGCATAAGTAATTCCGACGATGTGTGCCTGAATTTTTCCTGAACATATAGCTGAGACTACAGTAGAGAAGCTTTCGCAATTAAACTCGGCACCATGCGCCTTT
>DNGD01000227.1 GCA_003486725.1 Rhodospirillaceae bacterium | reverse complement strand
GGTGACAGTCACATGGATCGGTAATCGCCTGTTCACATTCAAGGATCACGACCATGAACCGATGGCTAAGCAATGGGCGAAATTCGCGTCTGTCTGCGCGGTCGGCATCGTCTTCAATCGCGGCACCTATACGCTGATGGTCAGCCTGATCCCGTTTGTTTATGACTATCCTGTGCTCGGCCTTCTGGGCGGCACGGCGGCGGGCATGTTCTTCAACTTCTTCGCGTCAAAAAAACTGGTGTTCCGCTAGCCCTCTCACGAGCGGCGCAGACGCTTGACCGCGCAGGTGGCAGCGCTGGCTACGGCCATCATCACAAGCCCGAGCCCCAACCCGACCGTCATAGAGGCAAAGGTTTCTCCGCCAATCGGAAGAACACCTAAAGCGTGATGCAACCCTTCGGACAGCGCATGAAAACCATCCGCCAATGCGATCCATGACAGGGCCGAAAAAGCCTCCGGCAGCAAATGCCCCAGAACGTCGCCCGCCACGCCAAGCATAGCAATAGTGCCAATTATGCCGATCATCCTTAAAGCGGGGGGCAAAGCGCGCATCAGACCCGCCGCAAAACGCGGCCTGTACAAGCGACTGTCCGGCGCGGCGAAATAGCCCGCGATATTATCGACGCGAATAATGGCAAGGACGACACCATAAACACCCAAGGTCGTCGCAAAACCAACCACAACCAAAGCAAAAGCCTGCATCCAGGCGCCGACTTCGCCCAAGGTTCCGTTCGCGACCAGCAGGATTTCCGTGGACAAAATCGCATCCAAAAGGATGAGGTCAACCAGAACCGCGCGCTCTTTTGGCTCTTGTCCCAAAAAGCGACCGATAAAACCAACCTTCCCGTTTTGCGGCGCGAACTCTTTTTGAGCCTGTGCCTTGGGTTGCGCCCCGTGATGCTGCGCAAGCGGCGGCAGCCCGCGTAGCGCGCGCAGTTTATTACGCAGAACGAAGACATACTCGACCATTTTGTGGGCGCCTTCATACGCCAGATAAGCGCCACCAAACGCCAGCATGATTTTGGGCAAGACGGGCATCAGAACGCCCGCGATCATGATAACGCCCGTGATCACTACTTTGTTGGCAAGCGACGCGGCGACAATCTTGCTCCAGACCGCATATTCCCTGTGTTGCGCAATCGCACCAGCATTGATCTGGCTTGACGACACAGCCGTATCGTCCACCACAACGGCGGCGGTTTTCTTCATGGCCGGCTTGGCCAAAGCGATCGAGTCGTCTGCCGCGCTAGCCACCACAACCTTGGCGGCCGAGGCCGCATCGCCGATCCGCCCTATGGCGGGTTTGGCCAAAACGATCACATCGTCAAACAGGATGGCGGCGTTCAAGGCGACTTGTTCGAAAAAAGCGGGCAGACTGGTCATATTTGGCCTTATGGGCAAGAAAGGGGACAACGCCAACGCCATAGCGTCTTTTTCATCTAAAAACAACTCTACGCCCCCTTGTTAAACGCCCCTCGCCCCCCCATATTGATGAGAGATGGAGGGTTAAGACCATGGATCTTTCGAAATACTCGCAGCGGGCTCAAGGATTTCTGCAAAACGCGCAAATGGAAGCGCTGAAGCACCAGCACCAACGGTTGCTGCCCGAACATCTGCTCAAAACCTTGATGGACGACACCGAGGGCATGGCCGCCAACCTTATCAAGGCGGCAGGGGGCGACCCCAAGATCGTGAGCGCCGCAACCCTTACGGCGCTTGAGAAAATGCCGAAAGTTTATGCCTCTGGCAACGCCGATCAACTGCATCTTTCAGCCGAATTCGCCCGCATTATGGGCTCCTGCGAGGAACTCGCAAAAAAGGCCGGTGATAGCTTTGTGACGAGCGAGCGCATGTTGCAGGCCCTTTCGCTGGCCGCCGGAACGAATGTGCAAAAGATACTCGCCGACGCGGGCGTGACGCCGGAAAAACTGAATCAAGCAATCAATGATCTACGCAAAGGGCGCACAGCGGATACGTCCGGCGCGGAAGCCGGTTATGACGCGCTGAAGAAATATGCGCGCGACCTAACGCAGGCCGCGCGTGAAAACAAACTTGATCCTGTCATCGGGCGCGATGAGGAAATCCGCCGTACGGTGCAAGTCTTGGCGCGGCGCACGAAAAACAATCCCGTCCTGATCGGCGAGCCGGGCGNNGCCGGGCGTGGGCAAGACCGCCATCATCGAAGGGCTCGCGCAACGCATTTTCAAAGGCGACGTGCCCGAAGGCCTGAAAAACAAGCGCGTGCTTTCGCTTGATCTGGGTTCGTTGATCGCGGGCGCAAAGTTTCGCGGTGAATTTGAAGAACGCCTGAAGGCCGTTCTCAGCGAGATTTCCGCAGCCGCTGGCGAAGTCGTCATCTTTATCGACGAACTTCATCTGCTGGTCGGCGCGGGTAAAGCCGATGGCGCGATGGATGCGTCCAACATGTTGAAGCCTGCCCTGGCGCGCGGTGAATTACACTGCATCGGGGCGACCACTTTGGATGAATACCGACAATATATCGAGAAAGACGCGGCCCTCGCCCGTCGCTTCCAGCCGATTTTTGTGGATCAACCGAGCGTGGAAGACACGATTTCAATTCTGCGCGGCCTCAAAGAAAAATACGAGGTGCATCACGGTGTGCGCATCACGGACAGCGCAATCGTCGCCGCCGCGACGCTCTCCAACCGTTATATCACCGACCGTTTTCTGCCCGATAAAGCCATTGATCTGATCGACGAGGCGGCGGCGCGTCTGCGCATGGAAGTGGACAGCAAGCCTGAAGAAATCGACGAAATTGACCGCCGCATTATCCAGCTGAAGATCGAGCAAGCCGCGCTGAAAAAGGAAACGGACGCCGCAAGCCGCGATCGCCTTGTGAAGCTGGAAAAGGAACTGGCCGAGCTTGAGGAGCAGTCGCACGCACTTACCACACGCTGGCAGAACGAAAAGGGACAGATCAACAGCGCCCAGAAAATAAAGGAGCAGATCGAAACCGCACGCGCCGAATTGGATACGGCGCAACGTGAAGGCAACTATACCCGCGCGGGCGAGCTGACCTATGGTGTTATTCCCGATCTTGAAAAACGTTTGCAACAGGCCGAGAGTCAGGAAGTCGGCGCCATGATCAACGAAGTCGTTCGCGATGAGGATATCGCCGCGATTGTCAGCCGTTGGACGGGCGTTCCGGTGGATCGCATGATGCAGGGCGAGCGCGACAAACTACTGAAGATGGAAGACCATCTGCGCCAGAGCGTGATCGGTCAGGACGAGGCCGTGATCGCGGTATCGAACGCCGTGAGGCGCGCTAGAGCGGGTCTGCAAGATCCCAACCGTCCGATGGGCTCCTTCCTTTTCTTGGGCCCCACAGGTGTGGGCAAGACGGAGCTGACCAAGGCGCTGGCCGCGTTTTTGTTTGATAATGAACAGGCGATGCAACGCATCGATATGTCGGAATATATGGAAAAGCACGCGGTCGCGCGACTGATCGGCGCGCCTCCGGGCTATGTGGGATATGAGGAAGGGGGCGCTCTCACCGAAGCTGTGCGCCGTCGTCCCTATCAAGTTATTCTGTTCGACGAAGTAGAAAAAGCACATCCCGATGTTTTCAACATCCTGCTACAAGTGCTGGATGATGGCCGCCTGACGGATGGGCAAGGCCGCACCATCGATTTTCGCAACACGCTGATTATCCTGACCTCCAACCTCGGCGCGGACGTGATCGCGAATGATGCGGGCGACGAGCTTTCGGCTTCCACGCGCAGCGCGGTTCTGGATGTTGTGAAACATCATTTCCGGCCAGAGTTCTTGAACCGTCTTGATGAAATGCTGCTCTTCCGCCGCCTTTCACGCCGCGATATGACAGCGATTGTGGATGTGCAAATTGGGCACTTACAAAAGCTGCTCGCCGCGCACAACATCACGCTCGCCGTCAATGCCGAGGCGCTGCAATGGCTGGCCGATGCAGGTTATGACCCCATTTATGGCGCACGCCCCCTAAAACGCGTGATCCAGCGCGAACTGCAAAACAAGCTGGCCGAGGAGTTTTTGGCGGGGAAGATCAAGGAAGGAGGTCACGTTGAAGCCTCTGTTCAAGATGGGCAAATCGTTTTAAAAGCAAAGGCATCATAAGAACTGAATAAAGAAAACCGCACCATGAACACTTTGATCGTTATTCCCGCCCGCTATGGATCGACGCGCTTGCCCGGCAAGCCGCTGGCGATGATTGCAGGGCAAACGTTGCTGCAACGCGTCGTGCGTCTGGCACAGGCGGCGGCGGGCAACGACCCGACGATCCGCTATACGGTTGCCACGGATGATGAACGCATCGCAAGCCACGCCCGCGAAATCGGCGCGCCCTGCGTGATGACGTCGCCCGATTGCCCCACCGGCACCGACCGCGCCCGCGAGGCCATGGAGAAAACGGATTTCAGCGCCGATTTCATCATCAATCTGCAAGGTGATGCGCCGCTGACCCCGCCTGATTTTCTAACGGCGATGATCGGCTCCTTTCAAAAAGAGCCGTGTGATCTTGTCACACCCGTCACACAGTTGACGTGGGATCAACTCGACAAACTACGCGAAGACAAGAAAACAACGCCGTTCAGCGGCACCACGGTGACTTTTGATGAGTGTGCAGGCTTTGCCCACTGGTTTTCGAAAAACATCATCCCCGCCGTGCGCAAAGAAGACGCTTTGCGCGTGCAAAGCCCGCTCTCACCTGTCTGGCGGCATATCGGCCTATACGGCTATAGCCGCGCGATGCTGGAGCGGTTCGCGACATTGCCCGAAGGCCAGTTTGAAAAACTGGAAGGGCTGGAGCAATTGCGCGTGATTGAAAACGGCTATAAGATCCGCTGCGTTCCGGTTGATTACAAGGGCCGCGCATCCATGTCCGGCATCGATAGCCCCGAAGACATCGCCCGCGCGGAAAGCCTAATCGCCCACTATGGCGAACTTCTATCCTAACGAAAAAGGATTTCCTTGAATGCCTCAACTGGTTTTTATTCGTCACGGCAATACTTTTGAAGCAGGAGAAACACCGCGTATGGTCGGTGGTATGACCGATATGAAACTGACCGCCGCTGGCGAGCAGCAAGGTCACCGCGCTGCCGAGATGGTCGTTGCACGGTTTGCCCCCTTATCCGCCATCATCACCGGCCCCCTGCAGCGAACCAAGCGTTTTGCCGA
>DNGD01000259.1 GCA_003486725.1 Rhodospirillaceae bacterium | reverse complement strand
CGTTTTCTGTCTTATTTTTCACTCGGTCGTTTGTAGAGATTGATGTGGTCGGCCCCTTTGGTCTCCTAGGGATGGTGTTTTATATGTTTCCGATACTTTTATCGGCGCAAAAGCCGGAGGCGATGAATGGATAACCTTATTCAAACAAAGAAGGGTCCCTTGGTTTATTTGTTTTTCGATGGGTATGATCTGCAGGCGCACCCAGGATTGTGGGGCAAGCTTTTTTCAAAAGCACATTATATCATCAGGATGGCTAAGCGCTCGTTTCTTAAGCAACAGATCCACACAGGATTCTATGTCGCATTCGTTTCTTTGCGCGATAGTTTGCGCTTGATTGGGTGTGATGTGCGCGTTAATGACTTTTATGGTGCTTTAAAGAACCCAGCCTATCCCATCGGCATTGCGGGCTTTCCATCGGTTCTAGAAAANNCCATCTTCCCAATCCCCGTATTTTCGGGCCGGGAGATTTCGGCCTTCCCGAAGCCTGCGAAAAGGTTGCCAAGGATCCCCGCTTCGTTCGGCTGATCCAACCTTCTGACTGGTTCTCGAATATCTATAAGCCTTTTTGCGGAGAGAAGATGATGTCGTGGTTTGTCGGCATCGACACGAAAAAATGGCCGGATTTATCCTTGCAAGCAAAGGATATTGATTTTCTGATTTACGACAAGATCCGCTGGCATCGTGAAGCGCGCGTTCCCGCAGTGCTTGAGCGGATCGAAGCGGTTCTTGATGCCCGTGGGCTACGCCACTGCACGTTACGTTATGGCGGGCATCACTCCAGCGAATTTAAGGCAGCGTTGTCTCGTTCGCGAGCGTTGCTTTTTGTCTGTGAGCACGAAACACAAGGGCTAGCCTATCAAGAGGCGCTGGCTTCCAATATTCCGGTTTTGGCGTGGGACGAAGGTGTTTTCATTGATCCCCAGATGCAACAACACGCCTGCGCCGCCACAGGAATCTCGGCTGTTCCCTATTTCGATGATCGTTGCGGTATGCGGTTTAAAATCGACGAGTTTGAAACAGTGTGTGAGGCGTTTTGTAAAAAGATTAATGACTTTAAGCCACGTGACTATGTTCAAGAGACGTTGAGCATGAAACGAGCCGGTGAGACATGGTTTAAAGTATATAATGCGATGATAAATCGAAAAGAGAAGGGGGGAAACCTCAATGAATACTGATTGCGCGGTTTGTTATGTATCGGACATCAATTTTCTATTGCCGAGTCTTGTTTCGGCATTAAGTTTGCGTCGGTTTGTCCCTGCGTCCAAGGCCGATATCATCATTTTCTCGATTGGTGTGGCAGAGGATTGCATCGCTGCGTGCAATGAAAAATTGTTAACAAAGGGCATCCGTGTTCAATCATTGGACATGCGGGTTTTTGCTGCCATTGATAGTGGAAATCTCGCAAAAACATATACGCCTCTTGGAACATTTGGTCGTTTCTTTATGGAGGAGTTCTTACCTGCCGAATGCAAGAGGATCGTGTATCTGGATGGTGACTTGTTGATTGTAGGGGATCCCACGGAGCTTATTGAGGCAAAGATCCCCGAAGGTTGTTTGGCTGCCGCCGATGATGCAATATCGTTTCGTCACTCAATGGGGTTTGGTAAAACGACGGGAGATATTCGTTCGTACTTCTCGGCGCTTGGCTTGAAGCGGGGGGCCGGGTATTTCAATGCCGGAGTCTTTGCTGTTTCAAGAGACACGTGGAAGACGCTTTCGAAGGAGGCATTGTCCTACTATTTGAGTCACATGGACTTGTGTAAGCACTTTGATCAAAGTGCTTTGAACGCTATCGTTTCAAATAAAAGAAAAAGCTTGTCCGTTAAGTGGAATTTTCAAACCCAATTCAAAATCTGGGGAGCAGATCGTTGCCTGGAACCGAAAATCGTTCACTTTACAAAAAATCCGAAGCCATGGATGGGCAATATAGACCCATGGGGAGCGTGGTATGACCACTACCAAGGTGAGTTGCGATCTCTTGCGGACTTAAATCTTCCCTTGAAAAGGGTTAGTCAAGAAGACGCGAAAAAAGCAAATATGGCAACGAAAAAATCCTACGGCTATCTTCGGTGGCCTATTGTGTCGAGGATTGCTTTGAAAATGATGTCATTTAAGGAATATGAGGATGGAGCATGGTTGTAATGGGGAAAAACCAGTCATGAACGCATCCTTCAACCCCGCTCACAACAACTCCGGTAAGCATTTGCGATCGGGCGTGCTCAACACGGGCGTGATACAGGTCATCAAGGTTCTGTGCTCATTCGCGTCCGTGGTGCTGCTCTCGCGTTTGTTGCCGCCGTCTGATTTCGGCGTGGTGGCGATGGTGACGCCGATCATTTATTTCGTGTCTCTCTTTCAGAGCTTGGGACTTAATCAGGCAACAATTCAAAAAACGAGCATCAGCCATGACGAGATTAACGCCTTTTTCTGGATTAATATTCTTGTTGGCCTTATTTTATCCCTGCTGGTTTTTGCAATCAGCCCGCTGGTCGGGTGGTATTATGGTGATGAGCGCGTTGTTCCGCTGACCATCGCGATGGGGGCGCTGATCTTTCTTGGCTCCAGTGGCGGGCAACACGGCGCGCTCCTTTCGCGGCGTATGGAGTTTACCAAATCCGCCGTAATCGATGGGATGAGTACGGTTGGCTCGTTGGCCGTTGCGGTGCTTTGTGCATGGGTCTTCCACGATTATTGGGCTCTTTATTACGCGACACTCGCGGGCACGGTAATCTCTCTGGTCGGTTCATGGGCTGCCTCGAACTGGAGACCCTCATGGCCGCGCAAGGTTTCAGGGATTAAAGGCATGTTGAGGTTCGGCGCAGGGATTACGAGTTTCAATTTTATGAACTTTTTTGCGCGCAATTTTGATAACGTCTTGATCGGTCATGCGTGGGGTGGGCATGAGCTGGGGCTTTATGATCGCGCCTATAAAGTCTTACTCTTTCCGCTGCAGCGTGTGGTTTGGCCGCTGGGCGGAGTAATGGTGCCCCTCCTTTCCCGCCTGAAAGAAGAACCGGAGCGTTATCGTCAGACATTCTTAAAAGTACAAGCCCAACTGGCTTTAGCGGCATGGCCGGGCATCGTCTGGGGACTGGTCTTTGCCGACACGTTGATCCCCAACATTTTGGGAGCCCAATGGGAAGGCGCGGCGGCCATTTTCAAGCCGCTCGCGTTGGCGTCCTTTGCGCAGGTTGCAATGAGTGGGGTTGGTTGGCTTTTTGTCAGCCAAGGGCGGGCGAAAGATTATGTGCGTTGGGGGGCCGTTAACACGGTGCTCTGCATCCTTGGTTTTGTGGTCGGTCTGCCTTATGGCGCGTTCGGTGTAGCCGTCGGTTATGCGGCCAGCGAGTTCCTGCGCGTTCCCTATGCCTGGTGGGCCGCAGGCCGCAGAGGCCCTGTGAATATGCGTGATATTGTGGTGGCTCTTTCCCCACAATTTGTGGGGAGCGTTGTTGCTGGCATAGTATTGTGGGGCGCGATGCCCTTTGTGGGCGATCTTTCCCGTTGGGTCGTTCTGCCTGTGAGCGGGCTTTTGGCCTATATAATTTCGCTGTTGATTGTCTGTTTATTCCCTGCGGGGAGGGAAACAATCAGGCTGTCATGGCGGTTTCTTCTGCAATCTTTGATAAGGAAAAAGGTATCATGAAAAACATCACCGTTTTTGATACTAGTGTGGCAACCGATAATGTCGGGGACGACATTATTATGGACGCCGTGCTTCTTGAGCTGATGGACGTGTTTCCAGACGGATTCTTTACGCGACTTCCGACGCATGATTATATCGGGAAGATGGGGCGTAGAATTGCGAAAAAGGCTGAAATGTCCTTTGTTGGGGGGTCGAACATCCTGTGCCCGAATGCCTTTTATCATAATCAGTGGAAGCTCCATGCGTATGATTTTTGGAAAATCGGCCATCCCCTTTTGCTGGGTGTCGGTTGGCAGCGATATACAAAATCGCCAGACCCCTTGACGGCGCTTGTGTTCTGGCACCTATTTAAGAATAAATATTCTCATTCAGTCAGAGACGAATATACGCGCCAGAAATTAATCCAGATGGGGATTTCCAATGTCGTTAATACAGGCTGCCCGACGATGTGGAGGTTAACGCCGGAGCATTGTGCGGCGATTCCAAAGGAAAAAGCGCCTCATGCCATTATAACTGTGACCGGTTACGCCAAGTCGCAGGAAGTGGATCGTCGCTGGATTGAGGCGGTTTGCAAAGAGTACGACAAGGTTTATTTCTGGCCGCAAATGTATGATGATGCGGCGTATTTGGCGTCGATTGCCGATCCGGCGCGATTTGTCATTTTAGGATCGAGCCTTTCAAAATATAATGATGTTTTGCGTGCCGAGGATGTCGATCACATTGGCACGCGTCTTCATGGCGGGATCAGGGCGCTGCAATACAAAAGAAGGTCGCTTATTTTGCAAATCGACAACCGCGCCACCGAGATTGCCAAAGATACCAATCTCCCGACGGTACCAAGGTCAGACATTGAAGGCCTTGGACAAAAAATCAAAAATTCGATTGCCACATCAATCACAATGCCGTTCGCTAAAATTAGCGCATGGAAAAATCAGTTTTCTGTAAAGATGTGAACGAAAAGGGAAGTGTTATGACAAAAGTATCTATCATCATCCCATATTATCAGAGAGAGGAAGGCATCTTGCGCCGTGCACTGGCATCGGTACTGGCGCAGCAGGTTGCGTCCGATGTGCGGGTGGAGGTGATTGTTGTTGATGATGGCTCCCCCATCCCACCACAAGGCGAGATTGAGGGGCTGGTTTTTGTGCCGCCGTTTCATTTGAATCTGATCACACAACCCAATGGCGGCGTTGCCGCCGCTCGCAATACCGGCCTTCGTGCGGTGAGCGAGGATACGACGTATATTTCCTTTTTAGACTCTGATGATATTTGGGACCCGCAGCATCTACCAACAGCCCTCGCCGCATTGGAGCAGGGGTATGATTTTTATTTTTGTGATAATAAACGCGTGGGACACCATGAAAGCAATTTTAAGTCGGCCGCGGACTATTTCGCGTTCATCGCGGAGAATGGGCGCCTTATTCGTGAAGGCCTTTATGAGATAGAGAAGAAGGCGTTTGTTGATTATTTTTTAAGAAAGTTTGTTACACAAATATCGACAGTTGTTTGCTGTAGAAAAAATACACTTGACGTCACGTTTAGCCCACTGCTCCGAATGGCCGGAGAAGATCGCCTGTTCTTGTTACAGGTTATTGGACATAGTCAGCGTTTGTGTTGCAACACACAAGGGCTGGTTGTTTGTGGTGAAGGCGTGAACATATGCAATGGAAGGTATGACTGGAGTGATTCAGGCCATCTAATCCGTTATGCTGCGGAAATTCGGGCGCTTTATGAGTTCAAAAAAAACCTGAAACTGTCGCCCGATAATCAAAATTATTTATTGGCCGAGACAAAGAGCATTCAAAGGGATTTTGCTTTTTTGACAGTCCGATACTTTCTGAAATATCGTGAAAAATGGCCACAGGAATTGCGCACCATGGTTCGTCAAGACCCCACTTTCTGGCGCTGGTATCCTATGTGTGTTTTGTATGTAATGGTTTTGTATCCCTTGCGTTTGTACAAACCACAAAGTGAATAAGGATGGATGCAGATTATGCAGGAAGCGATGAACCAGAAAAGAACGATTGCCGTTATTATTCCAACCTATAATCGCTCCGCTTTGCTGCGCGAGGCGATTGATAGCGTGTTGGCGCAGTCCTACCGGCCAAACCAAATCATCGTTGTTAATGATGGGTCTATCGACGACACGTCTGATATTGTCGCGTCCTATGGTGATAAGCTCACTTATATATCCAAAGTGAACGGAGGCAAGGCCAAGGCGATGAATGCAGGGATGGCTTGTTGCCGCTCGGATTATATATTGATTTGCGATGATGATGATCTTTTGCCGCCCGAGGCATTGTCGCGATTGGTCGAGGCGTTGGATGCTAATCCAGCGGCTGGTTTTGTTTATGGCGATTATCTGGAATTTCAACATGAGGATCCGCAACGCATGTTGTTCAAACAGGCAAGCTATGCGCGGACTGATGAACCCAACGTTTTGATCCGATTTCTTGAGGGCATGTTTACATCGCTTAACACCTGTTTGGTGCGCGCCAGTTTGTATCAAGAAGTCGGTGGTTTTCGTGAAGATTTAGTTAGATCGCAGGATTATGACATGGCTATTCGCTTGGCCAGAAAAGGAAGCGCCGTTCACGTTCCCCATGTTGTTTATCATGTGCGTCAGCATGGTGGGGTCAGGGGAAGCGCTACAGTTTCGTTTTCTGAAAACGAGAGAGACAGAAAATGGATGGAGTATGAAGGCAAGGTGCTTTCAGAATTGCGCAAGGAGATGGACATTCAAGAATTCACACCCACCGTTGCAAAACGGTGGGAGGCCACTCTGGCCAAACGCGCAGCCTATTTGGAACGCGCCAGTGTTTCCGCACATCGCGGACTATGGGTGGAGGTTGTCGAGGACTTACAAGAAGCGAATGATTTGTCCGATGAAGCACCAAGCAAAGAAGAGTTGGCGCTGTTTCTTGGCGCGGCCGGAAACACCCTGTGCTTAACTTTATTGCTACAGAACACGAAGGCAACAACGGCCATGCGGGCAGGCTGCCTTAAATTGCCCTATGTTAAAAGTGTTGTTCATGAGGCATTTGGGGCATTGCCTTGGCACATGAAGCGGGACATTTGCAAGGGCGAGATATCGGGCGCCGTTCTAAGATTACGCCTAATGCTCCGCATTTTTGGATGGAGTGGCACGGTAAAGCGCTTGTTGCGGGCAATAGTGAAATGACCCCCTCTCTCACCCTCCTGATCCCCGCCTATAACGCTTCTGCGACGATTGCGCGGGCGGTGCGTTCCGCGCTCGCGGAAAAAGAGGTGGCTGAGGTCATCGTGGTGGATGACGCCTCCACCGACAATACCGTAGAGGTCGCTCGCGCCGCCGATGATGGCAGCGGGCGGCTTAAGGTTCTCGTGCAGCCGGGCAATATGGGGCCTTCCGCCGCGCGCAACCGTGCGCTCGCCGAAAGTGCTCTGCCGTCCGAGACCGCTTGGGTCGGCATTCTGGACGCGGACGATTACTTTGTGGCGGGGCGGATCGCGGCGATGCTCGCGCATACGGATGCCGCCGACATGATTGCCGACAATATGCTGCGCGAAGTGGCTGGGCGGGAGATGGAGGGGCGGCAAAAACTGCTCGATAACACTACCTTTACCGCGCCAAGAACCATAGATTTTACCACATTTGTGGCGTCTAACGTGACGCGCCGAGGCCGTAATCGTGGAGAACTCGGCTTTATCAAACCCCTCATGCGCCGCTCGTTCCTTGAGGCTCACAACATCCATTACCGCGAAGATATGCGCCTCGGCGAGGATTATGAACTTTACGCCCGCGCTCTCGCGCACGGCGCCCGGCTGTTGCTGCTGCCCGAAGCGGGCTATGTGTCTGTCGTGCGCGCGAACTCGCTGAGCGGCCAACACAGCGAACATGATTTGCAGGTTCTGCGCGATTGTGATGAGGATTTGGCGCGGATCGAGGGGCTGTGCGCGGCGGATCATGCGGCGCTGCGTGCGCATTACCGCAGTGTCGATTGCCGCTTGCAGTGGCGGTTGCTGATTAATGCCGTGAAGGCGCGGGATGTCCGCGCGGCGGCAGCCTGCTTTGCGCGGCCTTATCCCGTGCCGTTCTATCTGATAAGAGAATTATGGGGGCAGCTTGTTTTGCGCTCCGCCCGCGCGGTGAAGGGAATTGGGAGATGAACAAAAACGCGCTCACGGGCTTTGGCTTTTTGGCGACAGCGCTTGCCTTGACGCTTGTTGCCTTCTCCGGTTCTCTTTCTGGGCTGTGGGCCGCGTGGCAAACCGATGAATACAGCCACGGCGTTTTGATCCCGCTGATCGCCGCGTTTCTGGCGTGGCATCGTCTTGCCGAGGCCAAGCCGCCTCTGCGCGCCTCATGGCTTGGCGTTGTCGCACTGGCGGGTGCGGGGCTGTTGCTTTTGGTCGGGCGCTTGGCCGCTTTTGCGATGATCGAGCATTACGCGCTGGTTCTCGCGCTGGTGGGGCTGTGCCTAACCAGCCTCGGCCTTACGGCCACGCGTGTGATGG
>DNGD01000207.1 GCA_003486725.1 Rhodospirillaceae bacterium | reverse complement strand
GCCTGTTTATCGGCGCAGTGCGCCTTGCCACCATGCCAACGCTGGTCTGGCCGTAAACTGATTATCAACGGACATTAACCAAGAATGGACCCGTGTTTTGCACGGCGTTAACTTTACATTAAGTGGAGCCTGTAGTAAGCAGGCATATATGTCACTCAACATAAAGATAATTACAATGAAAAAATCAGATATAACATTATGCATAAAAACAGAATTAGATAAACGTTTTAGCACCAATTACCCTATTGAAAGACAATATCTGGAAATAACAAACAAATCACAAGAAAACTTATCATGGATAAATGTTGATCTTCTTTTCATATACAAAGACAAGAGTCCTACAGTTCTACATTTGGGGCCAAAAGAAGGTCGGGGAGAAACTTACTTTTTTCAAAATCTTTCAGCAAAAACCACCCAAAGAAAACTAATTAAACCCCAAAGGGCAGGAAAGATCTTTAAACGATTCATTGTCCGTGAATGTTATTTAGAACTAGAAAATACAAAAGAACGTATTACCATGACTGGTAACTCATCTTGGGGAGAAACAACATCTGGGGACTTTGTCAAAAAACAACTTTGCTTCGTAACCACCGCAGCTTACGGAAACAGGGAACACCCAATGGTTCAGGCATTCATCGGCCTTCGCGATGAAATGATGGTCAACTTTCCATCAGGAAGAAAAACCATTGCGCAATATAATGTGCATGGCCCAAAAGCGGCTGCCGTTCTTGACAATTACCCGTTCCTGAAACCAATCGCACGTTGCGTACTGACGCCACTCGCGAAGACCGTCCTTGCAGCACGCAAAGTTATCGACAGCAGCCCGCGTCTTCGGAATTTTTTCTATACGCCACGGTAAGGAACTCCCTTACCCGTCATTGCGAGGGGCGAAGCCCCGCGGCAATCCAGCGCCGCGCGTCTGCGCGGCATAATACTCATATGCGCCACAGACGTGGCGCAGCTGGATTGCTTCGCTTCGCTCGCAATGACGATAATTTATTATTTCTCCCTGTTCTCCTCCAAATACCGGCGCAGGGCGTCGGACTTGGCGAAGAAGGTTTGGCTGACGTCGTGGACGTAGGGATTTTCGCATTCGATGGCCAAGAACAATTCCGGCGAGCAAAAGCGCACCATGTTCACGGACTCGATGAGCAGGTCATAGCTTTTGGTCGTCATGTTCGCGGGGAACGGCTCGAAATCCTGAACCAACATTTTTGAAACCAAATGCGTGAGGCCAAACACAACCGCCGCCTCGCGGTCATGCTCATCAGGCGTGGCCATGACGACTTTCAGCGCCAGCGTCGTTTCAAGAAAGTTTTTCAGGCTGTCGGTGCGCTCTTGCGGGCAACGCAAGGGGCAAAGCACGATCTTTTGCCCCGCGATCCCGTCCTTGCCGCTTTGCGGGCCGAACAGCGGATGCGTCGCGATGATATCGACATGGGCGGGCAACAGCCGCATCATGATCTCGGCAGGTTTTACTTTGACCGAGCCAACATCCAGCACCAGCGTGCCGGGGTTCAGATGATCCTTGATCGCGCCAATCGCTTCTTCCATGCGCGGAACGGGCGCGCCGATGATGACGATGTCGGCCTTGGCCACCTGATCGGGCGGTAGCATCGTGATGCCATGCACCTGCGCGAAGACACTTGTTTCCGGCACAGGGTCGTAGGCCTGCAACGTGAAATGCGGCAGCAGATATTTGGCCATCAACTGCCCGAACGCGCCGAGGCCCAAAATACCGACTGTTTTTTTCTTTTGATCCTGCGTCATGTTTTAGGCCGTTCTACGCCCACCTTTGAGCGGCGCGGGATAACCACCCAGCGGCATCAGCTGTTGCAGGCGGCTGCCCATCATAGCTTTCAGACGGCCAAGACGTGTATCGGCGCGGCCAACAAACCCTTCGACCTCGGCCAAGAACGACGTCGGCGCGGAAGCGGCGCGACCCGTGCTGTGGGTCAGCATGTGGCGCACCTTATAGCCCGCCTTACCCAACAACCGCTTCATCTCGGCTTCAGGCACATGCGTGCATTGCATGACGAGGAAACTGCGATCATCGCCCGTGAGTTCGGGATAATGTTTGCCCACAATAAGTCCTGTCGGCAGCGCGCGACGCGCGTTGCTGCGTCCGGCCTTAAGCGGCTCAAACGGCATGGATTGAAAAACGGTCAGCGCATTCGCTTTGTCAGCGGTAAGGAGCGGCCACCAAGAATCCTTTTCGCCCTGCGCGGGCGGCGGCACAACGGCCACGCTGATTTTTCCGTCTTTCAGCGCCTTGATCGCGGCGGCAGCCGTCGGATATTCAACCAATGGCGTGAAAGAACCATAATGATCGCGCGCGACATCCCACAAATCGGGGCCTTTTTCCGGCGCGTAAACGCCAACCTTCAAGCTGCCTTCGACGATCGTAAAGGCCGAGATAAGCTCACGCCACACACGAACCACCAAACCATCGGGGATCTTGCCTTGCGGTCTGGACATCAGCGCACGAAGCATCTGCGCCTCACGACCCGGACGGATATAAATGCCCTGTTTGCCTTTATACTTGCGGACATGTTCGACAATTTCCGAGCGCTCGCGCAGCATGTCGTGGATCACCCCGTCGATCTGGTCAATTTGCGAACGCAAATCGGCCAAAGCTTGCTTATCGGGGTTAATGGCAGGGCTTTTCATAACCATGGTTTTTCATCCAGTCTTGTTCTTTCAAAAGGTTAGCGGCATAACTTACACCATTTCCTTCAATAATGCCAAGTTTGTTTATTTTCCTGATTTACTGTCCTGATTTATCTCCCTGATTTGCTCCTGCGCTTTACTGCATCGACTTTCTCCCCGTCGGCAAAGGCGATGACGGAAACGGCATCGGCAGGACAAGACGGCGTCCCATTGAGCGGTTTTTAACCATCGCGGGGGAAAAGACCTGCTTGCCCGCCTGCATCATCAATACGCCGCCACAGCCGAGCATCAAGACCGAGATGATCTTTTCGATCCACGGCGCCGCGACCATGCTCAGGCGAACATCCCACGGCGGCATAAACAAGGCATGCCCCAGTTTCTCGATACAGAAGCCCTGCTCGCGCAATAATGTCCTTAGTTGCGAACTGGAATAAGGCTGCCCCGTCCCGAACGGCGTATGATCGCTATGCGCCCACAAGCCGCGCCGGTTGGGCACGATCACCATCACTTGCCCGTTCGGTTTTAAAATGCGCCACACTTCTTGCAACACGGCGGCGGGATCGGCCACCGTTTCCAGCGCGTGCATCAAGATCACGCGACTGACGGATTCATCCGGCAAAGGCAGTTGCTCCATCGAAACAAGACCGGCGATATTTTGTCCCTCGCGCGGCCAATAGGCGACGCCAAGCGTGTCGGGCATCAGGGCGATCATGGTCTTCGTCTTGCCGAGCCATGGGCGCAGCAACGGGGTGGCATAGCCCAGCGCCGCGATCGTCTCGTCCTTCACATCTGGCCAAAAACGCGCCAAACGGGTGCGCAAAAGCAGGCGCACAAGCTGCCCCAAAGACGAATTGTAAAATTCTCGTAAATCAACGACATCCATCGTCATCGTTTTTTCGCCCTTTCATTAACTCCATGTTAGCACCCTTTTGGCATCCTGTGGATATGGGATTTTCAATCGACCTTCTGCCGGCGGGAGCCGACAACTACATCTACCTGATCAGCGACGTTGCGCTGGGACTAGCCATGGTCGTCGATCCAGGTGATGCCGACGTGGTGAAACGCGCGTTGCAAAAGAAAGATTTGCATCTGGCGCT
>DNGD01000179.1 GCA_003486725.1 Rhodospirillaceae bacterium | reverse complement strand
GCAACGAAAAAAAGATCATGGCCGCCAGCCGCTGTTCCGTAACGGTCGAAACGACCCCGACGGGCTCTGGTTCATGGACGGCAGAACTCTTGATGACGCACAAGGCCGCGGGGCGTATCGCGCGTGCGCGCATATCCGGCAAGACATCCAGTGCCGCGTCGCAAGAAAAAGCCAATATGGGGCTTTCGCTCAGCACCAAAGATATCAAGCCTGTCGATTTCGGCGAAGTCGAAGTGGGTTCGGGCAAGGCCGTGCGCTCTGCGCTGATGGTCAACGATGGCAACGAGGTTATCTCGCTTCAGTCTATAGAAGTCATCGCGGCTGAAAACGGTCTGCAGCGTCTGGAGCAGGGCTGCATGATGGACATGGATCTTAAAATGGGCGAATCCTGCCCCGTGACGTTGATCTGGAAGCCTGATTATCGTGGCGCGCTTTCGACCGATTTAATCATTCGTCACACGGGGCGGTTGGGTTTTGTCGTGGTTCCCATTCGTGGTATGGCCAGAGATCCCAAGGCCGAGGCCGATGCGGCCAAGGGCGTGGGTGGGGCGACACCATCAAAGGGCGGTGGCGCTTCTGGCAATGTTCCTCTGCCACCGACGGCTGATGAGCTGGAAAAGATGATGTCTGGTGGCATCCCGCCATTATCAGCTGACGCACTGCCTTCGTCAGCCATGACGCCAGATTTTTCCCCCAAGGCCGCACCGAAAACGAGCGGCACTTATCATCTTATCGGCACGGTAGGCAATCGCGCGTTGATTTACAAACCTGACGGCACGACGGCGATTGTTGCGGTCGGAGAAACCATCGATACGGATCAGGGGAAGGGCGTCAAAATTACAAACGTCGAGCCCAAGAAAGTCGAAATCTTCATCGATGGCAAAAAGAAGACGCTGACCTTGGAAGCGGTAAGTTCCTTGACCAGCCGGGCCGCAGAAGAAAGACAGCGGGCGGCAGAGCCAAAGAGCAAAAAAGACTCTTCCAAAAACGGAGGGTCTAAAGAGACCGGTTCTGATAGAAACGTCGTGCCTCTACCCACGGGGAAGTAATGAGCGGTGTCGTAACAACTCAGGACAGCAGCGGGGACAAGCGCGTCCAGTCGCGCCATTATGATCTGGCGCTGGCCGAGCAGACGATGCGTCGTGCGACGGGACGCTATCTGACCATCGAAGAAATCCTGCACCGCAACGGTTTTGCGTCCGAGCAGATTAACCGCATGAAGACTAAAGGCGCGGCGCGAGAAGACCTGACGATGCAGGCCTTGCGTCTTTATGTGTCGGTGGCCAATCAGGCGGCCATGGGCATGTGCCTTCTAGAATTAAAGGATGGTGTGCTTCGTCTGGCGGTCGGCGATCGTGTGGACGATGCGGACTTGCTGCGCATCACCAGCGCGCTGCAACGCGCGAACCGCGAAGTCGTCAAGATCGAGGTCGAGTCATGGGATCGCGCCGAGCTTTCCCGCTTGATGCGCGAACAAAGCGAAGTGGCCGGCGAGCGTCTTTTGCGCATTTTTGCGTCTTTGGCGCGCGACCCTGACGATGCCAGCTTGATCGAACAAGCACTCAACGACGTTCTGGCCGAAGCGTTACAAAGCCGTACGTCGGATATCCATTTTTCTTTGCAGGAAGATGATGCGCGCTGCTGGATCCGGTACCGCGTTGATGGCGATCTTGTTTACAAGCATCTGATCCCGCATCGCGTGATGGCACCGCTTGTGACCCGCATCAAGACGGACTCGAAAATGGATGCGGCCGATAGGCAGCATCCCCAAGATGGTCGCCTGGGGTTTGAATGGCAGGGGCGCGTCATCGACGTTCGTGTCGCCTGTTTGCCCGTTGCACCATCCGGCGAGAAACTCACGCTTCGACTGCTCGATCGTGAAAATCTGCGTAGTTTCGATGAATTGTTCATGCACGCCCCCGTCGTGGCCGAGAAGTTGAAAAAATCCGTTCACGGCCATACAAAGGACGGCGGCTTGATTGTGGTTAGCGGTCCGACCGGTTCTGGTAAATCAACGACGCTTTACGGTATTATTCAAGAAATCGACCGCGCCGCGCGCGCTGTGTACTCGGTCGAAGCACCAGTCGAATATGACATGCCGCTCGTTGATCAAACGTCTGTTACGGACAATTCGGCCAACACGATCGCCGAAATTATTCGCGCCCTGATGCGACACGATCCGGATGTGATCATCGTCGGCGAAATGCGAGACGGCGACACGGTGGAAGCCGCCTTGCGCGCGACGGAATCAGGGCATTTGGTCATCACGACCGTTCACGCGGTTGACGCGCTTCATACGCTGGATCGTATCGATGGTTTTCTCAGCTCGGCCTATCGCACCAGCGGATTATATATTTTGGGTCATGCGCTTGTGGCGTCGCTGTCGCAGCGCCTTGTCAAGACGGTCTGTCCGTCCTGTCATCAGGTTGAGTCCGCGATCCGTGTGTTTATGGATGAAGCGCGGTGCGCCGATATCGGCCTGCGTCCCGAGGAAAATGTCGCGCTTGCCAGTCGTACCGGCTGCGACTTGTGCAACCATACGGGTTTTCTGGGCCGAACACTGGTTTTAGAGGCCATGTTCCCGCCGGATGATCAGGCCAGCCGCCGTGCGATTACGGAAATGATGGTCTCGAACGTCACGACATCGGTGGTTGATGTGCCGGGGACCCTTTATTTGCCGCGCCGCGAGTCGATCCGCGATTTGATCCGTCGCAGCGCGATTGACGCCAACATGGGCGCGTCCCTGATGGTTGAAGAAGCCGCATCGCGCCAAGGGCGCGGGCACTGACGGGGGAGGGAGAGCCATGAAACTCTTTCACGCTCGCTATATCCAACCAACCATAGGCGGCGCTGTGCTGATTCAGGAGGAGGATTTCTATCTCCCCGATGAGCATTCCGTTCGTCGCCAGCTGCGCGCCAAGGGTCTTTGGCCCATCAATATTTACGAACAAAAACCGCCTTTGTTTGAATGGATGGACGTGCGCACGCGCGAGTGGCAGATGCAGTTGCTCCGCGCTATTCGCTTTCAGTCCGCGACGGCGTCGGCTGGTACGGCACTACTCAACATCATTGAAGGTGAAGACGACCCCCGTCGCCGCCTTGCTTTCCTGCCGACCCGCACCGTGTTGAAGGGCGGCGGCTCGTTTTCCGAGGCTTTGCGTGAGCTAAAATTGATGGATGCGCCGACCATGGCCATCATTACGGCGGGGGAGCGCGCCGGTGATTTGAAAGGCGTGGTTCAACACGCGATCGAGCATGTGGAGCAAAAAGGCTCGCAGTACAAAACAATCGTCGCAGCGATGAGCTGGCTGTCTTTTGATATCATCTCGGTTATCGGGTCGATTTGGGGAACACAGTTTGGTTTTATTCCCTACTTGAAGGAAAAGGGCACCAATAGCACCGATCCTGAAGCGGTCGCCAAGTTTGAAAACGGCATCAAGTGGGTCAGCGCCCTGAACATGTTCATGTTGATCACGTCGTCGATTATCATTCTGGGCATTATCTTTTTTGTTATTTCTTATTGGCGCAACCGTCATAAGCAGGATCACTTTACCGCACGCTTTATGATGAAGGTGCCCCTCCTGTCGACGTACTTGCGCAACATAAGTCTGAAGGATACCTGCAAGCTGATGACGCGGTTGCTGCAAGGAAAGGTTCCGCTCGCCGAGTCCCTCAAGATCCTCATTGACAGTTCGGTAGAGCCCGCGGCGCGTGGCTATTGGACGGAATGCGAGCAAAAGATCATGGCCGGTATCGAGCCCGCCAAGGCGCTCGCGCGCTGGCCGCTCAGCAAGCCGGAGCGGGACCAGATTGTGACCATTCAGACGGTGGATCAGCTGGGCGAGGTTTATGAGGCGATTGCCGAGGAAAGATCCATGATGGCCAAGGCCGATCAGCGGAAAATCCTTAAATTCGGTTTGTATTTGCTAATCGGGCTGTCTGGCATTACTATTTTGACGACGATCTATTTGCTGATGCTGCAGAACCAGAGCTTCCTTAACAGTCTTAACGACATGCGCGGTTGATGATATGGATAAACAACTGATCCAAAAGGCGATGGACTATTTCCTTGGGAGGAAAAACGACATTGACCCCTTGATGGAAGAGAAGGCTGCAGAAGAAGCATTGGCGGGGACGCCTGCGCAGGAGTCAAGCGAGTCCTCCAGCGCGATGATGCGCACGTTGGTCGGGCCTGTTTCCGCCGTCGGTGAGGATTTTTTCCCTGCGGATTTGATTGGTGGCTGTTGCCCCCGCGTTGTTGGCAGTGAACAGGAAATCGTCTGGAACGCTGCTGCTGAGGCCTCGGATTCCGAGCGCGTGCATGTTGTCTGGCATGCGATGGGGCAGAAAATCTGGTATCTGGCCGTCCGTTCGACGGATATGAGCTCACGCCCCAATACATGGTGTCCCTTTGCCTCCCTCTTGCCCGGCATGAAGGACGCCAAGGAGCCTCCCGTCATCTACACCAATTTCAGCGATGAATCCGCGACGATGATGACGGTGATGCAAGACGGGCTGCAAATCCATCGCGGCACAACGTCGGTTGTCCGCGCCAAGGCTGAACGCATGTCGCGGGAGCTTAATAACGCACCGATTGAAGAAATGGTTCCTGATCGCATCCAAATGCTGACGCCGGTGCCGTGGTTTTCCCTTTCCATGTTCGAGGATCGCGCGCGGCGCGTTCTGGCTGCGGCGTCCATTGCGGCGGCAATGGTTATTTCCTTCTTGTCGATTATCGTATGGTTTGTCGCCGCCATGTCCGCGATGAATTCAAGCGCGGACATTGAAGACATTCAAAAGCGCTCCGAAGCAAAATCGCTTAGTCTGTTAAAATCCGTTCAAGAGCAACGCGCCAGCCCGATGCGGGAGCAATTGGCGCGTTTCGCCGATGTCAATGACGGGCTTTTGGCCTTGAATGGCTATCTGGATATCTATTTTATCGAGCGTGATAAGGCTGTTTGGCGCGCCATATTGCCAGAGAATATTACATCCGATCGAATCAGCGAACTCGGTGCGCAGACACTCGACACGAGTGGTGGACAAGGCGTTGTAATCGGCAATACACGCGAGGCCCTGAACATCGGGCGTAAGGGAGGGAAGAAGTAGAATGAAAATCGAAGGACTCTCCTGGGCCAAACTTTTATCGCCTCGTCTGCTTAACAAGGTTATCCAGACTTTTGACAAGGGGACGATGGTTATCGTCGCGTCAAGTTGGGGCGTAGCTGTTTTGTTGATGTCTTTTGCCCTTTATACCGTCCATCTGTCAGTGACCGCACGCCGCAGCGCTATTGAAGCCGCCGCGCAGGAGCCCGCGTTGCCGAAATTGGTGGCCCGCCCCCCCGAATCCAAAGAGCTTATGCCAATCGTGGAACGTATGAAAAAGCGGTTTCCCGATATTACTTTTAACGTCTCCGGTGATCAGTCTTTGACTGTTTCGGCGAATGAGGGGCCAAAGTTCCGCACTTGGCTTGGTGTTTTGAGCTATATCGACACAGTTTCCCCGCAATATCGTTGGCAGATTAAGGAGTTTTGCGTCGGGATGCAGTGTTCGGCCGCCATGCCGATGCGTGCCATTCTAATCGCCCAAAAGATTACCTTTACGACGACGGCGGCGAAATAGGGGAAAGTCACTATTAAAGTGTTGACTTTGTGTTAATATTTGTATTGCATCGCGTTGCTATTGACACAGGATTGTGTTTTCGAATCGCTTGCTTACTAAAGTGTAATCTTTGATTAACTATCTGTTTGTAAGATAATGTTGCTTGCGGACAGAAAGACGGCCGTAACTAAAGGACAGGGGACACTATGATCGAAGTTTTATCTTTTTCAAATCAAAAGCGTTTATCGCCAACGGCAGGTATCGCTATTGGTCCGATCCTGTTCATCATTGCGGTGCTCGGTATTTTAGCTGCAGCAATCGCGGCAGGCAGTGGCTCCTTTTCAACGGGGACGA
>DNGD01000036.1 GCA_003486725.1 Rhodospirillaceae bacterium | reverse complement strand
GACCCCCTCGTCCCGAACGAGGTGCGCTACCAGACTGCGCCACACTCCGTCGCCAATTCGAGGCGGCGTTATAGCCGCCAAAACCCGCGCCCGCAAGGGTGATCGGGGCCCCTGACCGGCAGTTTCCGCCGGAATCGGCGGCCGGCCCGCCCGGTTGCGCCCTTCAGGGGATGCCGGTATGTTCCGCCGCGTTTCGCGAGGCCGCCCGCTTGAGGCTTCCGGGCCCTGCTGGGGCGTAGCCAAGTGGTAAGGCAGCGGATTTTGATTCCGCCATGCGGAGGTTCGATCCCTCCCGCCCCAACCACATATTTTCGTTAGCGAGGAACGAGCTTACGAAAATAGTGTCCCCGCGAAGGCGGGGACCCAGAGCCGTTGAGAACCTCGCTTGATGCGTGACCCCCAAAAACATTTTTCGCAATCTTCTACACTGTCGCAATGGAGAAAAGAGGATGTGGAATCTCATATTAAACCTTTTCAACAAGGTATTTTCTAAATGTCGCAAAGGCACAATCTTGGAAGATTCCTTAGAAATCTCAATGCCAAAAAACAATATCGACCCATCTCAACTTCTTCATGATTTAGAATCGGATTCCAAATTTATGGCAGAGTTGGCAAATGATGGATTTGTTCGCAAAGAGGTCTTACAAGAACAAGACATTATTGCCCAACAAGCAATTAAGGCTGCTAAACTTTTTTATGCAAAAACACCAAAAGAAGCAGCAGAAATGACCGCTGGCCGTGAGTTGGCACCAGATGAATGGGAACAAATCCGCTCCACATGGGAGCGTAATTGGTTTTAGCTTTCCTTGTTTTCTAACAATAGATTCATTTGTTACAACATCCACTAATGTGGGTCTTTTTTCCTGAAATGTACAAATTTTTCCGGCATGCACAATCATACTTTATCAAATAACTGATGCCCGCTTTCGCGAGTGTCGCAATGACAGACAAAAAAAGGGAAGCCGCTTGCGCGACTTCCCCTGATCTCTGGTCTCTAAACTCTGAGCCCTGAAGCTTACTTCGGCGCGATGATCATCACGATCTGACGGCCTTCAAAGCTGGGCTCGGACACTACCTTGCCCACATCGTCCAAAAGCTCGCGCACGCGCTTGAGAAGCGCCTGTGCGATGTCTTGGTGCGCCATTTCACGACCACGGAAACGCAAGGTGATTTTTACCTTGTCCCCGTCCGCCAGGAAGGTGCGGGAGTTTTTCATTTTGATGTTGAAGTCATGATCGTCGATGCCAGGGCGGAGCTTGATTTCTTTCAGCTCGACGACCTTTTGCTTTTTGCGCGCTTCGGCGGCCTTCTTCTGCAACTCAAAACGATACTTGCCGTAATCGAGGATTTTGCAAACAGGGGGTTCGGCGCCAGGCGAAATCTCGACGAGGTCAAGGCCGGTTTCTTCGGCTTTGGCGAGCGCGTCACGCACAGTCATCAGACCGAGCATTTCACCTTCGCTATCGATGACACGGATTTGTTTGGCAATAATGGCTCCATTAACGCGGGGGCCTTCTTCTTTGTCGCGACGGACCGGCCCTTCGGGGCGGGATCCAGTTAAAGGTGGACGAGCGATGGACGTATCTCCTCTTTTGTTGATAAACCAACAGACCTGCAAAACAAGCCTTAGGCGGCGCATGATGGTCAAAAAAAAGGGGGCTGGCAAGCCCCCTTTCCTTTAAAATCGCCCTTAAAGGCCCTTTTTCCGCAATAAATCGGGCGGTGTGGCTTCTTTGACCAGCCTTTCGATGGCCTCGGTGAGCCCCACAACCTCCTGCGCCTGACCATCCAGACGGCGAATGGCCACACTTTGACCTTCAGCCTCCTTCTTGCCAACCACCAGAATGGCAGGGACTTTCTGCAAGCTATGGTCGCGGATTTTGGCGTTGATCTTCTCGGGCCGCAGATCGATCTGCACGCGCAGGCCTGCATCGAGAAGTTTTTGATAGACCTCCTCCGCATAGCCATCGGCATCGTTGGTGATGGTGCAAACAACCGCGTGAATGGGCGCCATCCAGAACGGGAACTTTCCGGCATAATGTTCGACCAGCACGCCCATAAAACGATGGAAGGTGCCCAGCGTCGCGCGGTGCAGCATCACGGGGCGATGCTTTTGTCCATCCTCGCCGATATAGGCGATGTCGAGACGCTCCGGCAAAACGAAGTCGCATTGCAACGTGCCGCACTGCCATTCGCGCCCGATGGCGTCGCGCAGATAAAACTCGATCTTCGGGCCATAAAACGCGCCGTCACCTTCATTCAGATCATACTCAAAACCGGCAGCCTTCAACGCGGCATGCATCGCGCCTTCGGCCTTATCCCATACCTCGTCCGTGCCGCCGCGCACGTCGGGGCGCGTGGCCAAACGAACGCGATGGATCTTGAAGCCC
This sequence comes from Rhodospirillaceae bacterium, assembly GCA_003486725.1. Taxonomy (GTDB): domain Bacteria; phylum Pseudomonadota; class Alphaproteobacteria; order UBA9219; family UBA9219; genus UBA8914. Next base: position 1,998 of record DNGD01000036.1, on the reverse strand, counting down.
ATGTCTGTGTACGTCTCGCTGACCAGCTTACAGAACTGCAAGCTCTCTTCCATAATCTGCGCTTCAGTGCAGAAGATGTGGCCGTCATCTTGCGTCATCTGGCGCACGCGCAGAAGCCCATGCATCGCGCCATGCGCTTCGTTGCGATGGCAGTTGCCGAACTCGGACATGCGGATCGGCAGATCACGATAGCTCTTGATCCCCTGCTTAAAGATTTGTGCATGACCGGGGCAGTTCATCGGCTTGAGGCCGAGAGTCTCGTCACGAGAGCCTTCCTCATTGCTCTTGGCGATCTGCACCTTGAACATCTTGTCGCCGTACATATCCCAATGGCCGGAGGCCTTAAACAGCGAGCTGTCATACAGCTGCGGTGTCTTGACTTCGGTGTAGCCCGTCGCATCCTGACGACGGCGCATATAAGCCTCAAGGCAGCGGTAAACCGCCCAACCCTTTTGATGCCAGAAGACAGAGCCCGGCGCTTCATCTTGGAAATGATAAAGGTCAAGCTCACGCCCCAGCTTGCGATGGTCGCGCTTTTCGGCTTCCTCGATCATCATCAGATAATCGGCAAGCTCCTTATCATCGCGCCATGCGGTGCCATAGATACGGTGCAGCATCGCGTTCTTGCTGTCGCCGCGCCAATAGGCTCCCGCCAGCTTGGTCAGCTTAAACGCGCCACCAATTGTGCCGGTCGATGGCAAATGCGGACCGCGACAAAGATCGCCCCACGCGCCTTGCTGATAGATTGTGATGGTCTGGTCTTCCGGCAGATCGCGGATCAGCTCAACCTTGTACGCCTCGCCCTTGCCTTCGAAATGCTTGATCGCATCCGCACGGCTCATCACCTTGCGCTCAATCGGCGCATTACGCTTCATGATCTCGCGCATCTTTTCTTCGATCTTCGGGAAGTCGTCGGTCGAGAAAGGTTCATTGCGCGCGAAATCGTAATAGAAGCCGTTTTCAATCGACGGCCCGATGGTGACTTGCGTGCCGGGGAAAAGCTCCTGCACCGCTTCGGCCATCACATGCGAAGTATCGTGGCGGATCAGCTCCAGCGCCTCCGCCGACTTGCGGGTGATGATCTCGACCTTCGCATCGCCTGTGATGGGCAGGGACAAATCACTCAGCTTGCCATCGATCTTGACGGCGAGCGCGGCTTTGGCAAGGCCAGCGCCGATCGACGCGGCAAGCTCAGCCGCCCGTGATGCAACCTTCAAAACTTTTGATGCTGCCATCGGGCAAAGTAACGTTAACGGATTTCTTTTCGCAACACGCTGCGTTCGACATAAGGATTCTCCATGGGAATAAAAAGCGATGATCTCAAAACGATGCGCTGCTCTACAACTTGCAGGGGTTCAAGCAACCGAAACCCCGGTCAGCCCGCACGTTCGGGTGGCTTTTGAAAAAACGGCGCAGCCAGTGTCACAAGAGGAGACACGAAATAACGGCGCGAGGGGTGCTTGCCTATTCATGCAATGATTATCAACATATTGGTAATCGCTTGGCAAGGGGAGGCTTTGCGATTAACAGGGCAGAAAGCTGAATATCGGGGAAGTTTTCAGGAAACGACCCACAATAGTGCCTCCGGCGAGCCAATTTAAAACAGGGCTGCTGAAAAAGCCTATGGCGTCGCCGTCTTTGCGTTGGCCGTATCTTGTCCCCACCGCCCTTCCCGCCTTACGGGCGAGGCAAATAGAGGGTTGCAATCTGAGCTATCGAACATCGGGCAAATTCTTTCAATTTCTCTGAAAGCCCGAAGCAACATCAAAATGTTCTCATCCTTTGCCGAGGGCGACGGCTTCCCGTCAGGAAGAATGGTATTTTCCTTGATTTCTATAAGACCGGCCGCCCCCTCGACGCATCGCCCGTCTGAGGCAATATCCAAAGATTCTTGTATCTGCGCCCCAACACGGCTTTGCGCTGGACACAGGGAAGGCGCGGCCAGCAGCAAGCCCATCGCCGTCGCGACAAAAGCCGTTTTCAAGGGGTGCTTCTTGG
>DNGD01000003.1 GCA_003486725.1 Rhodospirillaceae bacterium | reverse complement strand
TGCCCCCAGCGCTGTTCGACCGTTTCAAAGACGGACTCCAGCTGCCCCTCTTCGCGCACATCGCAAGGCAAGAGAAGCTCGGCGCCCAATTGTTCGGCGAGCGGCTCGACATAGGATTTCGATTTTTCGTTCAAATAGGTGACGGCCAGATCCGCGCCGAAACGGCGAAACGCCGACGCACAGCCCCACGCGATTGAACTATCGTTTGCGATGCCAATGACCAATCCCTTTTTAAAGGCGAGCGGCGTCATCATTCCGGGCGTAATAGGGATCATTGTTTTTCCTTTATGAAATGGCCTTACGGTCTCGGCGGTTGCGCTGGCAACGTCGCCATCGGTGTGGCACGGCGCAGCAACACAATACTGATACGCCGGTTGCGCGAGTCTTTAGGATCATTTGGCACGAAAGGCTCCTTGTCCGCAAGCCCCACGACGCGTGCGATTTTTTCGCGCGCTACACCGCCGTTTTCCAGCTCGGAGCGCGAGACGTTGGCGCGGTCTGTCGAAAGATCCCAATTGTCGCGGCGCGATCCCGCCGGAAACGGGTCGCTGTCCGTATGCCCTGTTACCGATATTTTGTTGGGAAGTTTGGACACCACAAGCCCCACCAGACGCAACAAATCGCGCCCTTTCTGATAGGGATTGGAAGAACCGGAGGGGAACAGCGAGAACTTGTCCTTATCGATAATCTGGATACGCAAGCCCTCAGGTGTGCGATCGACCACCAGATATTCGGCCAGCTCCTTCATAGCCGGATTTTCGAAGAGGGCTTGTTTCAACATTTCCTCGGCGGCCTTGAACTTTTCCTCTTCCCGCTTCATCGCCTGCGCCAAGGCGACGGCGTCCTTCGTGACCGCATTCTGCTGCGCGGCCAGTTTCTCTCCTTCCGTCATCTCTTCGGTCGTGAGCGGAGCTTCCTCAGCCGACTGTTCGCTTTTGCCGAAGATATCTTCCTCACCCTCATCGCCTTTACCGGCGGTGGTCACCGACCGTTCATCGACCCCCGGCGGCGAGGTAGCCGAAAGGTCAGACCCCTCAGGCTGCGTGATCGACTTGCCACCCATCACGCCGCCCGATCCGCCCTCGGAGCGCGAAATCGCCATCGGCGCGAAATAATCGGCAATCCCCTTGCGTTGATCCGACGTGGTAACATTGAGCAGCCAGAGCAGCAGAAAGAACGACATCATCGCCGTCACAAAATCGGCGTAAGCAACCTTCCACGCGCCGCCATGATGCGCACCATGTCCGCCCTTCTTTTTCTTGCGGATGATAATAACGGGTTGATTATGATCAGCCATACCCTACCCTACGTTGGCGCAGATAAAGCTTGTGTTGCCTCTTCCACTTCCAGGAAGTTCGGCCTTACATCAGTTTGAAGCGTTTTCCGCGCATACTCGATCGAGATGGATGGCGCAAAGCCTTGCAAATGAGCAAGCATACCAACCTTCAGGCACTGAAGATAACGGGCTTCAGCTTCCAAGGCAGCCTTAACGGCGCATGAAATCGGGCCAACAATGCCATAGGACGCCCACACGCCCATGAAAGTACCGCAAAGCGCGCCACCGATTAGGCGACCCAGCACTTCCGGAGGCTCGGCAATGGCACCCATCGTGTGAATAACACCAAGAACGCAAGCGACAATACCAATAGCGGGCAACCCGTCAGCCATTGTTTGAAGCGCCGAGACGACCGCCTCGTTTTCAGAATGATGCACCTCAAGCTCTTCATCCATGAGCGCTTCAATTTCAAAGGGCTTGTCAGCGCCCAACGTAAACAAACGAAGGTAATCGCAAAAGAACTCCACGGCGTGATGATTTTCTAAAAACCCTGGAAATGCCTGAAAAAGAGTGCTTTCCTCCGGCTTTTCGACATGAGCTTCAAGCGCCAGCATGCCCTTTGTTTTGGCCAGCTTGAACATCTGGTACATCAGCGACAGGAGTTCGATGTAAGAATCTTTGGTAAATTTTGGCTTCCTGACCAAAAACTTCATTGATTTCCGAACGCGCTTCTTGATCGCCGAAGGATTCCCGATGATAAAGCCGCCCGCCGCCGTCCCGCCCATGATCACGATTTCAAGCGGTGCCGCATCGAGCAAAACGGACAAGTGTCCGCCAGCACCAACATAGCCGCCGAGCGTGCCGGCGATTGCTACGACAAGACCGATAAAGAAGTTCAAACTCATGGAGACAACCTGAGGAGAAAACCTAAGAAGAATCAGCCGGAAACACACCCTTTTCCGGAACCAGCCAAGATAAGCATTCCTTTCGTTAACATCGCTTTAACGAGATGGAGTCAGGATTCAGGATTCGGGATTCAGCAAGCAACTCTTTCGCCCGCTTTTTCTCGCCCGTCCCCATGCTGGACTTCCCCTCCCACATACCCTTCCCTGAATCCTGAAGGCTGAATCCTGAAACACGTCTGATCGTTTACGTTGCGTGACGTGCGGCCAAAATAATAATTTTTTTGGCCCGAAAGACCATTTTTTACTTGACTTTTTAGAATTTTTGTGGTACGGTTTTTTCATTCAATGACAAGCTGGTTTTTGAGGTTTTGCGGGAGGGTGACCCCCGCGCCACTCGTCGTGTCCGAAGGATTGCCGGACAGAAACCGCGCCCTTTCCCGCCAAGAAGCCATGTTGACCGGGAAATGACAGAAGCAGCATTTTTCACAGCTTCTGCGGGCGTATTCACCTCCTATTAATGATATTTATCGCATAGTTCGAGCACGCGCGGTTGCCGCGCGGGAAAGGTTTTACGATGTCAGGAATATTCGTCAACTTCATCTTGGCCACTGCCGGCATTGTCATGGTTTTGGCCGCGGCAAGCGACGCGATGCGTTTTCGCATTCCCAATTGGGCGTCTCTTTCGCTTTTGCTTTTATTTCCGGTGTATGTCGT
>DNGD01000209.1 GCA_003486725.1 Rhodospirillaceae bacterium | reverse complement strand
CGATATGTATGAGGCGCTGAAAGAATTCGCGCCTAAATCCGCTTTTACCAAAGATAAAGATGAAGAAGAGGAGGAGACGGAGCAGCGCCTTCACCTCGCGATCACAGGACGACCGAACGCCGGTAAGTCTACGCTCGCCAATCAATTGCTGGGCGAGGAAAGAATGTTGACCGGCCCAGAGCCCGGCTTGACGCGTGATGCCATCCATCTTGAGTTTGATTATCATGGCCAGCCCATTCGTCTTGTTGATACAGCCGGCATGCGCCGCCGCTCACGCGTCGATGAAAAACTGGAGCGTATGAGTGTGCAGGAAGCTTTGCGCGCCATTCGCCTCGCGCATGTTGTTGTGCTGGTGATCGATGCGGATATGCCCTTTGATAAACAGGATTACACGATCGCGCAGCATGTGGCCGAGGAAGGCCGCGGCCTTGTGATTGCGGTCAACAAATGGGACACGATCAAGGAAAAGACCGCGACGTTACGCATGATCCAAGCGAAGGTTGAGGCTTCCCTCGCGCAGCTTTCGGGCGTGGCGATTGTGCCGATGTCCGCGCTCAAAGGCGACGGGATCAACCATCTGATGAAGGCCGTGTTCAAGACATACGAAACATGGAATAAGCGCGTTTCAACGGGGCAGCTCAATCGCTGGTTCGCAGGCATGCTGGCCGATCATCCGCCGCCCATTTCGGGTGGTGGGCGCGTCAAACCGCGCTATATCACGCAAATGAAGGGGCGTCCGCCGACATTCGGGATGTGGGGCAACAAGCTGGACAAGTTGCCGGAAAGCTATTTGCGTTTCCTGACAAACGGCCTGCGCCGTACGTTCGATTTGAACGGCGTGCCGATCCGCTGGGACCTCAAGAAGAACGACAATCCGTATAAGGATTAAGGGGTTAAACCGCCTTCGCGATTTCGAGGCCGAGGCGCTGGGCGATGTCGAATTTGGAAGCAGTTGGCCACGGCTCGGCGGTGATGATGCCGTTGGCGTCGCGGCGCAGGAGTGTCACGCTGTTATCATCCGATCCAAAACCCATGCCATTACCGACCTGATTGGCAAGAATCCAATCGCAGCCTTTGCGCGTGAACTTGGCTTCAGCATTCTCAATCACATTATCTGTCTCTGCCGCAAAGCCGATCACCAGTTTCGGGCGGCTTGTTTTGTGCTGCGCGAGCGCGGCGAGGATGTCAGGGTTTTCGGTCAGTGACAATGTGGGTGCGTCCTCGCCTTTTTTAATCTTCTGGTTGGATTCATTTTCGGCGCGCCAATCGGCGACGGCGGCAGCGCACACGGCGATATCGTAGGGAAGGGCTGCTTCGCACACGGCCAGCATCTCCCGTGCGGTTTCGATATGGATGGTGCAGACGCCTTGCTGATCGGGAAGGGTGGTGGGGCCTGTCACCAGCGTGACCTCCGCTCCCTGCGCCGCAAGCGCGGCGGCGATAGCGTGGCCTTGTTTGCCAGAGGAGCGGTTACCGATAAATCGCACAGGATCAATCGGCTCATAGGTCGGGCCGCTGGTGACCAACGCACGCTTGCCTTTCAACGCGCCGCTTGCGCCGAAGTGATCGAATATCGCTGACAGGATCGCGTCTGGCTCGCTCATGCGTCCCGCGCCTTCTTCACCACAGGCAAGATTGCCGCTGGCGGGGCCGACTTGTAGAATGCCACGTGCGGACAACGTCGCGATGTTGGCTTGCGTTGCAGGATGCTGCCACATCATGCTGTTCATGGCCGGCGCGATCATCACGGGCTTGTTTGTTGCAAGAAGGATGGCACTTGCCAGATTATCGGCCAAACCATGAGCCATCTTGGCGATCATGTTGGCGGAAGCGGGCGCGACAACAACAAGGTCAGCCTCCCGAGACAGGCGGATATGGCCAAACTGCTGCTCATCATTTGCATCGAAGAGTTTGGTTAGTGTCGGCTCACCCGACAAGGCGGCGACGGACAGCGGCGTGATAAACTGCGCCCCGCCTTCGGTGAGGATACAGCGTACCTGCGCGCCGTTGTCTTTCAGGCGGCGGATCAGCTCAAGGCTTTTATAAGCCGCTATCCCGCCCGAGATGATAAGGAGAATGCTGCGATGGTGAAGGGTGTTTGTCATAAAGCGGGTATAGCGGAATTGATGAGGGGAGGAAAGAGGGGGCTTTGTGGCAACTCTCTGCTTTCTGGCAGTTAAAGCGATGCGTGCTCTGCCAGCAAAATGTTGGAGCTTATACGCTCGTACTTCCTTCGAATTGGCGCCGTATGGAGATAAAGCGGGAGGCCAAATTCAGAAAAAACATTTTTATACGATTCTTGCCGTTGCTTTGTAACGGAATCTCCATAAAGTTTACTATGTGTGCGTGCAATGGCTACTGCAGGATTGACCCATGAGAGTTTTATAAATTCGGGTTCGTCGCCTAAGGGGACATATTTTTCGTGGTCTGTTTTGGAGCTAAAAGCTCTGGCATGAAACCATGTTATAGATTGTCCTTTATAAGTTTTTCGCCAGCTGGAAGAACATGCATGTAAGGCGGGGTAATCATACGTGTAGGGTCTTGATGCTTTTCCGATGATGCAAAAATTGAGCACACCGGTCTCCTCCATTAATTCCCGCCCTATCGTTTCTTCTGGCGTTTCTCCGGCATCAATGCCTCCTTGCGGCATTCTCCAAAAATGAGGCTTCCAGCTTCCCATGCCCAACAAAACAAGGCCTTCAGGATTAACAAGGACGACGCCTGAAGCGCGCCGATATTTCCGACAATCGGTTTTTGGCATATCATTTCCATAAAATAGGTTCTTGTTGCTCATTTATTCGCAACGATAAGAGACTCCTTTTTAAAAGAGGAATCAAGTATTCCTTTCATTTGCTCATTACATCAACATGTTAACTATGATGGAGGTTCGGGTATGTAACCCGACATTTCCCCCTTGCATTCCTTATCCGGTTTCGTCTATACCATGCGCTCGCTGCCCGAAAGGGTAGCTTTCCTGTCCAAGACTGCGGGTGCCAGAATATCGGCTTAAACATACCAGCATAGACGGAGTTGATTGTAAGAGCGCCGCGCGACCCTGTCGCGCCATCGACAAGCGCCGTTTCATTCCTTCTTTCCCCTTGGACATGACAGAGACAGGTTTCACGCCGCAAGCGGTTTTGCGTGCGTTGTCAGGATTTGAGTTTGTTTTTTGAAGGAGGACCTATGAATCATATAAGTGAGAACCGTAAAGGTAAAGAACAGAAGGTTGGGGCGCTTAGCGGCCTAGCTGAAGCCGACCTTGTTGTCGTCGCTCATTCAAAGGGTTTGAATGCCGATCAGACATTGGCTCTGCGTCGCGCTGGCCGCGCCGCTGGCGTCACGATCAAGGTGGAAAAGAACACATTGGTCAAGCTGGCGATCAAGGAAACATCGCTTGCCGGTCTGGACCAATTCATGAGCGGCCCAACGGTTTTGCTCTATTCCAAGGATCCTGTAGCGGCCGCCAAGATTGCGGCTGAGTTCTCTAAGAAGAACGACAAGTTCAAGATCGTCGGTGCCGCGATGGGCGACCAGATCCTTGACGCCAAGGCCGCGATGGTTCTGGCAACCTTGCCGTCTCTGGACGAACTGCGTGGCAAGCTCATCGGCCTTCTGTTGGCTCCGGCCACCAAGATCGCCGGCGTTCTGCAGGCTCCCGCTGGTCAGCTCGCTCGTGTCGTTTCGGCGCACAGCAAGCAGGCCGCTTAAAACAATTCCGGCTTAAACCGGATAAATACTTAACATACCGTTTAACAAAGGAGAGAGTACCATGTCGAAGCTAGAAAAGATCGTTGAAGAATTGTCAGCCCTCACAGTTATCGAAGCTGCCGAGCTGTCCAAGTTGCTGGAAGAAAAGTGGGGCGTAAGCGCCGCTGCTCCCGTCGCTGTTGCTGCTGCTGCCGGCCCTGCCGCTGCCGCTGTTGAAGAACAGACCGAATTCAACGTCATCCTCACCGCCGCTGGCGACAAGAAGATCGACGTGATTAAGGAAGTTCGCGCGATCACCGGTCTCGGCCTGAAGGAAGCCAAGGATCTGGTTGAAGGCGCTCCCAAGACCGTTAAGGAAGCTGTAGCCAAGGCTGAAGCTGAAAAGATGAAGAAGGCTCTGGAAGCTGCCGGCGCCAAGGTTGAACTCAAGTAATCTTGAGTTAATCTGGATAAAGTTAAAAAAGGCGGGGGGAAATCCCCGCCTTTTTTGTGTGTATGAAACTAATAAAAACGTCTCAAAATGGTGTATGTAGAAATGTTCGCGGTTTGAGCCGTTGTGAGCAAACCCACCAAAAAATTCGATCTGGAGAAGAGACTTGAAGAATACACCTGATGCCACACGCCGTCTGTTTACCGTACAAGGAGAAGACACGGGAATCACTCTTTCTTTATCACCGCTATTATCCGCTCATCGATTTTCATCAGATCAGTTTTTAGGCACAGTGATTACAGTGAGTCGTGACGTTGTTCCCAATATGCCGCAGGTTGACTTTCATCAAATGTCATTGAAATTGGCAAAATTTGATCGTGGACATTTTCAGGAACAGACTGACGTCAGTTTTTCTAACCTTTCGATCGCTCATGAAGGAGTGAGCCTCATCCAGATGCGTGAGGGACAAACGATTAGTGTGGTCATGGGTTCGGTTCTGACTGGTGAGGGAGACGTTCCTGTGTCCTTAAATGTGCGTGGTATGGCAACGCAAGAAGCGCCGATTTATCCGCGGGTGAATGTACTAACAAATATTGTAAAGATGGCGAAATCTTGCGCGGGTTCTCTGTTGAATGACTCGCGACAGATAATGCCATCTGGCACGATGAAGCTAGCCTCTAACCTTCGTAAAATGATAACGAAAAATTGTGGCTGAGGCGGCGTTAACGGACATTGATTTTTACAAAGAGGCGGGACAATCCCGCCTTTTTTGCATTTGAATGTAATAACACCGACCCAAAATCGTGTATAATCCGGCATTGGATAACGATTTTGCACAGCTTTCATATGGGGGGGGCGGTCATGGCTACTGCCCTTAAAAGCCACTTGGATTGAAGTGCCAACACATATTTGTCGTCCGCAAGGGATTTTTGAATGATTCTGTTAAGATATTCGAGCATATGTTAGAAATATATTCATATATTGCCTCTTACATAGGACACAATGCCCATTTTATTTGGGCAAATCATAGAATCACCTTGAAATGTAACAAAATATTTCCCTTGATCTTGCGGGCAAAACGCCCCATACACCCCCAGTCAAAGAGAATAACGGCAAAGTAAGATCGCGAGATGCCTCCTGTTAAAAGGAGTGGGCATGGCGCGGTCGTTTTGTTTTTTCGTGCTCCGCCTGTGAGCGGTACGCATACTTGAAGTGAGAGAGGATTATTATGGCGCAGACCAATCCCGTTGTTTCCGCAAAAACCACCAGTGGCGGAATTAGAATTCGTAAAAGCTTTGGCCGTATTCCCGAAGTTGCGGAAATGCCGAACCTGATTGAGGTTCAGCGCCGCTCTTACGAGTACTTCCTGCAAATGGATGTGCCTCCTGCCAAGCGCGACCGCGTTGGCTTGCAAGAAGTTTTGCGCTCTGCGTTCCCCATTCGCGATTTCGCTGAACGCGCCGTTCTCGACTTCGTGTCGTATGAACTGGAACAGCCTAAGTATGACGTTGAAGAATGCCAACAGCGCGGCATGACCTTTGCAGCGCCGCTGAAGGTTACGCTTCGTTTGACTGTATTTGATGTGGACGAGACGACGGGCGTCAAGTCGATCCGTGACATCAAGGAACAAGATGTTTATATGGGCGACATGCCCCTTATGACTGCTAACGGCACGTTCGTTGTGAACGGCACCGAGCGCGTTATCGTCAGCCAGATGCATCGCAGCCCTGGCGTCTTCTTTGATCATGATAAGGGCAAGACCCACGCCTCGGGCAAGTATCTGTTCGCCGCGCGCGTGATCCCTTATCGCGGTTCATGGCTCGACTTCGAATTCGACGCCAAGGATCTGGTTTATGTTCGTATCGATCGTCGCCGCAAGCTGCCTGTTACGACATTGCTTTATGCCCTCTACAGCGAGGAAACAGAAAAGCTGCGCTTGAAGCGCGAGAAGTCCGGCAAGGGTCTGGATCTTCATGAAATTCAAGGGATGACCAAGGAAGAAATCCTTGGCGCGTTCT
>DNGD01000183.1 GCA_003486725.1 Rhodospirillaceae bacterium | reverse complement strand
GATCAAGCATTCGCACGACGAAGCGGCGGAAGAGGTTCTGCTGCGCGAAGCGTTCCACAGCATGTTGACCCCTCAATTAATCACTGACCAGCAGGGCGAGATTATCATGGCCAGCCGCGCGTTTCGCGGATGGATCGATTGGGGATCCAAACCGGTGATGGATGCACTGGCCTCTCGCTTTGGCGGGACGACCGAAGGCGTGCAGAAATTCAAACAGATCCAAAACAGTTTGCAAAAGGGCCAATCCGTTATCGCGGATCTTCCCGTGATGCGCGATGGTCGTTTGATCGAATGGCGGCGCATCATTGCGCGCCCGATTGACGGCCATAATCGTTATTGCCATTGGCGCTTTGAAGATATCAGCGAGCGCCGCCGCATGGAACGCGCGATGCGCGACGAACAAAACAAGTTGATTGATTTTATGGCGCATGCGCCCGTCGGCATTTACTCGGTCGATCAACATGGCCGCTTCCGCTTCGTCAATGAAACGTTGGCCGACTGGCTGCAAGTCACGCCCGACGAATTGGTCAAGGGCGATGTGCGTATTCATGACATTCTAAAAGACATGCCCGATGGCGTGGCGGCCTATGCCGTGGCGTCCGGCGCGCAGGGTGAAATGCATGGCGAGGTGATCCTTCGCCGCCGCGATGGTACGCTGTTCCCCGTTGCGGTCACGCAAACGATTGTGACGTGCGACGATGGCAAGGCTTTGCGGACGCGCTCTATCGTGCGCGATCTGTCGCCTGAACGCGAATGGCAGATGGCGCTGTCGCAATCCGAATATCGTTTCCAACGCCTGTTTGCCGAAGCGCCGATCGGCATTTTGCTTTTGGATGCCAAATATGCCGTGATGGAATGTAATCAGGCGTTTTTGAGCATTGCGCGCCGCAAGCGTGAGGCCACGATCAGACAGCAGATCGCCGAGCTGATTATCGCCAAGGAACGCAGGGAAACGATGGCCATTCTGGCCGAGGTTCTCTCCGGTGTCGATATGACGAAGCCGATCGAGCTGTGCCTGCAGGCCGATCGCGATGTGATCGTGCACGTTTTTGCCAAGCGCTTTGGCGGCGAGACCAGCACGGACGCTGACGGTCTTGGTGAAGGCGGCCTGATGCTCTATTTCATCGACGTGACCGAGCAGAAGCGCATGGAAATGCAGTTCGCCCAGTCGCAAAAGATGCAGGCCATCGGCCAGTTGGCCGGCGGCGTGGCGCATGATTTCAACAACCTGCTTACGGCGATGATCGGCTTCTGCGATTTGCTGCTGATGCGCCACAAGCCGGGCGATCAAAGCTTTACCGACATTATGCAGATCAAGCAGAATGGCAATCGCGCGGCGAATTTGGTGCGCCAGCTGCTGGCCTTCTCGCGCCAACAAACCTTGCAGCCCAAGATTCTCAACATCGTCGATGTGGTGTCCGAGCTGACCAATTTGTTGCGCCGCCTGATCGGCGCGCAAATCCGTCTGGATATGATCCATGGGCGCGATATCGGCCTTGTGAAGGTCGATCAAGGCCAGCTGGAGCAGGTCATCATCAATCTGGTGGTCAATGCGCGTGACGCGATGCCTGACGGTGGCGCGGTCACGATCACGACGTCTAATCACATTCAAAAAGATCACGTTCTGCAAGGGCAGGACGACATGCCGCCCGGACGCTATGTGTCGATCGAAATCGTGGATACGGGCAGCGGCATTTCGCCCGAGATTATTCAGCGTATTTTCGAGCCGTTCTTCTCGACGAAGGAAATCGGCTCCGGCACCGGCCTTGGCCTGTCTACGGTTTACGGTGTCGTGCGTCAGACGGGCGGCTTTATCAACGTGGACAGCCGCGTCGGGAAGGGCACACGCTTCACGGTTTATCTGCCTGTGATGTCCGAGAATGACCGCCTTAAGGTTGTTGAAGCGGCGGCAGCGATCGAAGATCTTTCCGACGAGAAACCCGGCCCCGATTTGACGGGCGCTGGCACCATCTTGCTGGTGGAAGACGAAGACGCCGTGCGCGTGTTCTCCACCCGCGCGCTGAAGAACAAGGGCTATAACGTCCTTGAAGCGCGCAGCGGCGAAGAAGCGCTGGAGATTCTGGAAAAAGAGGGCGATCATATTGACCTGACCGTCACCGATGTCGTGATGCCCCAGATGGACGGCCCCACGCTGTATAAGCATATGCAGGAACGCTGGCCGCGCATGAAGGTGGTTTTTGTGTCGGGCTATACCGAAGACCGTTTGCGCGAGCAGTTCAAGTCGGGCGAGGTCATCCATTTCCTCGGCAAACCCTTCTCGCTCAAGCAGCTGGCCAGCAAGGTGAAAGAGTTGCTCAACGACGGGAAGTAAGCCATAAGAGAGTGTTCGTCTCTCAACAAGGAAATGCTTCCCATGTCTGCACTTACCCAAACCGATGCGCTGTTTTTTGGCTCTGCGGGGCTTGATCGCGCTGCGACCGAACGCCTTGTGCAGGAAACCCTTGCGGGCGCGGATGATGGCGAGCTGTATCTTGAATATGCGCAATCCGAAGGCATGGTCTGGGACGATGGCAAGCTGCGCACTGCCAGCTATGACACCTCGCAAGGCTTTGGTCTGCGCGCCGTGTGCGATGAAACGGTGGGCTTTGCCCATGCCGTGAATCTGGATGAGAAAACCCTGCGCCGCGCGGCGGGCTCTGTTTCGGCGGTGAAGGGCGGCTATGCGGGCACGCTTGCGCTGCCGCCGCAAGGCACTAACCGCCTTTTGTATGGCGATGAAAACCCGCTTTTGTCCAAAACGTTCGAACAGCGCCTCGCGCTGTTGCAGGAAATCGACGCCTATGTCCGCGCCGCCGATCCGCGCGTGCATCAGGTCAGCGTGTCGCTGGCCGCGACATGGCAGGCAGTGCAGATCATCAGCGCGGGCGGCTTTCGCGCCGCCGATATTCGCCCCCTTGTGCGTCTGAATGTGTCGGTGGTGACCAAGCAGGGCGAGCGCATGGAAACAGGCTCGCGCGGCGCGGGCGGACGGCAATCTTACGATCATTTGTTTGATCCCGCGCAGTGGCATAGCCTCGCCGATGAAGCGCTGCGCAAGGCGCTGGTGAATCTTGATGCTGTGGAGGCCAAGGCCGGTGAGATGACGGTAGTTCTGGGGCCAGGCTGGCCCGCGGTGCTGCTGCACGAAGCCATTGGCCATGGCCTCGAAGGCGATTTTAACCGCAAGAAAACGTCGGCGTTTGCCGGATTGATGGGGCAAAAGATCGCGGCGGATGGCGTCACGATTGTGGATGACGGCACGCTGGAGAACAAACGCGGTTCCATTACCATTGATGATGAAGGCACGCCCAGCCAATGCACGACGCTGATCGAAAATGGTGTGTTGGTTGGTTTTATGCAAGATCGCATGAATGCGCGTTTGATGGGCGTGAAGCCCACAGGCAACGGGCGGCGCGAGAGCTTTGGGTGCCAGCCTTATCCGCGTATGACGAACACGATGATGCTGGCGGGCGATAAGTCGCCAGAGGAGATTATCGCGTCGGTCGATCACGGTCTGTTCGCGGCAGATTTCGGTGGCGGGCAGGTGGATATTACGTCCGGTAAATTCGTCTTCACCGCGACGGAAGCCTATGAAATCGAGGGCGGCAAGATTGGTCGTCCGGTCAAGGGTGCCTCGCTGGTCGGCTCCGGCTTTGAATCGCTGAAAAACATCTCGATGGTGGGCAATGATTGTCGCCTTGATCTGGGCGTGGGCACCTGTGGCAAAATGGGGCAAAGCGTCCCCGTGGGCGTGGGGCAGCCGACGCTGCGGTTAGACAATATGACGGTCGGCGGCGTGGGGATGACGGACGAGTAAATCTGCACCGTCTCTTAAAGCGGCCAGAACCATTCGGGCATCGGCGCGGTGCGCAGCGGCTCCACGGACAGGATGCTTTCAACGCTTGTGACAAACAGAGTCTCACAGCTGGTGTTGTTGCCGCCCCAATGGGTGGAGGTATCGGTGCGCGTCAGCGAACTTTTCCACTCCCATTCGGGGCGAGTGGCATCCGTCACCTTCACAAGATAGCCTTTGAGCCTGATGAGATCGCCCGCCTTGACGGCTCCCAGCTGGCGAAACACGGTTTTGCTCGAGGGGATCAGATGATTATTCGAAAGCTGCGCCATGGGATCGCCAATCCCCGCGGGAGGAGGGCGCACAGCGCCTGCTTCACCGGTTTTCCAGTTCATCCATAAAAAGCGCCCGCCGCCCGTGTCAGAGCGATGGTCAAACTCGAAGAATTCGTGCAGCAGCGAACGGTCTGACAGGTGCCGCCAACCCAAAGCCAGATCAAACGGGATCAAATCGCCTTGATACTTGTCTGAATAATAGCGGCGCTTGTGCAAAACGCGCCCTTTGACGTCATAGGCTGCCAGCGGTGTGATGCGGTACGTTTGGGCAAAAAAACCGTAATCGGTAAAATCGAACGCATCCCTATCCGCCGATGCTTGCGCGGGCTCTTCCGCAATCGCGCCGATTGGCGCGCGCAAAAACGGATCAGCCCCCGCGTGTCCCCACACAAACGCTGCAACGACCAGAAAAGCGGCAAGAAGTTTTCCCCTCATAGAAGGGCATTGTGATGAAAAGGGATTGATAGAGGGTTAAGAGCCGCCCTCTGCGATGAAAGGCTCACCCCGCCTTTAGGAAAAACTCGATGCTGATCGTGTCATCAACGAGGTGCGAGCCGAGGGCTTTGAAATACTTGCCCGAGCCGTAAATCACGTTCCACCGCGTCCTGTCGATGTCAAAGGCGGCGTGCATCTTGATGCCTTTATCGTCGGGCGCGACGATGGCAGGAATCTGAACCGGATGCGTGATGTCCTTGATGGTGAGGTTCATATTAAGGACGACGTTGGGGGAACCGGCGGGGGCCTGTGCAATAGGGCGCGCCAGAACAAACGTGGCCTCGGCAGTGGGGAAGACTTCCACATCGAAAAAATCATCCGATAGCAAATGCGCCACCAGAACATCGGCCAGCCCCGTGCCCGCCATATCGACATCGCGGATGCCCTTCATATCGGCCACCAGATTCCCGCGCGACAGCGTGCCGTTTTCAATCAACAATGCGCCGCTGGAAAACGGAATGGTGCCATTGTGCGCGCCGTTGAGATTGCGCCCCGTCCAGCGCAGAATGCTTTTATCGCAATCCAGAACATAGTTCTTATCCGCAATCACCGGCTCGGCGGGGAGCGCCGCGCCGATAGGCTCAACCGCCAACCCTTGCGCCAGCCACGCCTCCAGCCCACCTTTGATCTCTGTCAAATTCGTGTAGCCCGCTTTTTCAAGTTTGGTTGCTGCGCTGGCCGCTGCGTGCGCGGCGCTGTTCATATCGTAAAGCACGATTTCCGTTTTCTTGTCGGGCGCAAGATTGACGACGTTGCCGATAAAGGCGACCTCGTACACGCAGGCATTGACCGCGTGGGGCAGGTGGATCGCCGCGTAATGTTCTGGCGACAGAATATCGAGAAGGACGGGCGCGTCCGGCGCGCGGGGATGTTGAACCCACACTTCCGCCCATTCCTGTGCCCAGTCTTGCGGCTCGATGATCCGTGTCATGGCAGGCCTCCTTTTTTTGGGACATCAAAAAAAGTGGACGAAAGCGAACGAGGAAAGTCGTTCAGTATACACGAAAATAAAGGCGGCGAGAACGACTATTGTATTTCGCAGGCGGGCCTGACGTGATATGCTACCAAAACGGTACTATAATTATAACCGAGGGAGATGGGGCATGTCAGATCTTATTATTTGGTCGCCTTCTATGAGTGTCGGTGTTGATATTTTGGATGATGATCACAAAAGAATTATGGTCCTGATCAACAAACTGCATGAAGCCATGTTGGAAGGGAAGGGCAAGAAACTTCTCGGCGAGATTTTTGATGGGCTTATCGCTTATATCAAACTTCATTTTGACTCCGAGGAAGCCCTCC
>DNGD01000214.1 GCA_003486725.1 Rhodospirillaceae bacterium | reverse complement strand
CAGGCTCTGCCGTTTTGGCGGGGGCTGTTTTGATCTTGATCGACGCAGCTTTTTTGGCCGGAGCCTTCTTGGCCTTGACGGGGGTAGCCTTTTTCGTAGGCGCTGTTTTTGCTTTGACGGCAACGAACTTTTTGGCTGGAGTCTTCTTGGCCTTGACGGGCGCTGCCTTTTTTGTGGGCGCTTTCTTGGTCTTAATTGGGGCTGCCTTTTTGACCGCGACCTTCTTCGCCGGAGATTTCTTGGCGGTCGATTTTTTAGATGCAACGGACTTTGCTGCAATCTTCTTCGCTACTGTCTTCTTTGGCAGAGCTTTTTTGAGCGCAACCTTCTTTGTAGGAGATTTCTTGGCGACGGCCTTTTTTGTCAAAGCCTTCTTGGCCTTCACGGTAGTTGCCTTCTTGACGGCAGCCTTCTTCGACTTTACGGGGGCGGATTTCTTGACGACAGCCTTCTTGGCAGCCTTCTTAACGGTAGCCTTCTTCACAACAGCAGATTTCGTCGCCTTTTTGGTTGGCTTGGCCTTTACTGTTTTCTTTGGCGCGGACTTGGCGGCTGTCTTTTTGGCTGCGACCTTCTTGGGCGCAACTTTTTTTGACATAACTTTCTTGGCGGGCTTCTTGGGCATTCATAATCTCCTGAAAATATTCATTATAAAATGCATTATGCAATAAAAATGCCCCACCCGCAAGAACGCAGAGGTGGGGCATTTATATGAATTACAGCTTACTTCTTAGCCGTTTTCTTCTTGGCCGCAGGCTTCTTAACAGCCTTCTTCACGACCTTCTTCACGGCCTTTTTCACGACCTTTTTAACTGTCTTCTTCGCGGCGGGTTTCTTCGCGGCGGGCTTCTTAGCGGCGGGTTTCTTTTTCGCGGCTGGTTTCTTAGCTACCATTTTACGCACTCCTTCATGTGATGGGTTAGACTTCGAAGTGTACTTACCAGATTGCCTTATCTGCGTAGCAGACAAGTGATTCAACTGATTGTCCAGCATCACCCAGGCGGGTGGGCTGATATCGGCCAGATCCTCGGCCAACGCTAAAGGCATTCGAGCTTTTGCAAAGACTGCACGAGCTATACCTCTTGCACACGAATCAGAATACTCCGATCTGAGAAAAACAGCAACAGGAAGCTCAAGGAAAATCTCTTGCCATGATTTCCACTGATGGATCGTATCAAGATTGTCTTCGCCCATCAGCCAGACGAATTTTTTTGTCGGATAGTGCGCCTTGATCGCGCGTAAAGAGTCGATCGTAAAGCGTGTGCCAAGTCGTGTTTCCAAATCTTTTGCGACGATGTTTTTTTGTGATGAAAGAAGCGCGCGTGCATGACGTAAGCGCTGCGCGCAACTCTGCATTTCGTCCCGTGATTTCAAGGGATTTTGTGGACTCACCAACCACCACACCTGATCAAGATTCAAACGCTTCAATGCGAAGAGACTCATCGCGACATGACCCGCATGCGCGGGGTTGAACGAGCCGCCAAAAAGTCCGATGCGTTGTGATTTTTTTTTCGATTGCGCTATCATCAATTTTGTCATTTTTTTGTTTCCAGACCCCCAAACAGAGGTGTTGCAAATCTTACACACTTTTCATCTATTTGTCATGTGCGAAGGTTTTGTGTAGTATAGAAGGCATGACAAACAGCCCCTACCCCGCGACTCTCATCACCCTCATGAGCGAGCGTTCGAACGATCAAATCGAGATCGGCGCGCCGCACGCGAAGCTGAAGACGAGAACAAAATCGACAACGCAAAAGCCGTCGATGTACAAAGTTTATATCTTGAACGACGATTTCACGCCGATGGATTTCGTGATCGTCATTCTGGAAACCGTGTTTAACAAGAGCCATGAGGAAGCCATGCGCATCATGCTGCACGTTCATCATAAAGGCAGCGGGTTGTGCGGCGTTTACACCTATGACGTCGCGGAAACAAAAGCGTCACAGGTGATGCAGGCGGCGCGTATCGCCCAGCATCCGCTTCAATGCAAAATAGAAAAAGAATAAGGAGGCTCCCATGCTCTCACCCAATCTTGAAAACAGTTTACATCGCGCGATCAGTCTGGCCGCCGCGCATCGTCATGAATATGTGACGCCTGAGCATTTGTTGCTGGCGTTAACCGAAGACGACGATGCGGTTTTGGTCTTGAAGGCGTGCGGCGCGGATATAGGCCGGTTGCAGGCCGTGCTCGATCAGCATCTGGACGAGGAAATGGACGTGCTGATAACGGATCAGCCGGTCGATCCCCAGCCCACAACCGGGTTCCAGCGCGTCTTGCAACGCGCGGTGATCCATGTTCAGTCCGCTGGACGTCATGAGGTCAACGGGGCTCACGTGCTGGCTGCTTTGTTCCATGAGCGCGAAAGTCACGCCGTCTATTTCCTCGCGCAGCAGGAGGTGACGCGCCTTGATGTTGTCAATTATTTGTCTCACGGGATCACCAAGAAGGATGGTGCCAAGAAGCGCCCTGAATCTGTTCTCGGGACGCTTGGGGTGGACGGTGAACCGGCCCCCAAGGAAGGCGCAGAGGCACTTTTGACCTATTGCACGAACCTCAATCAAAGCGCACGAGATGGAAAGATCGATAGGCTTATCGGTCGCCATGACGAGGTGGAGCGGACGGTGCAGGTGCTATGCCGCCGCCAGAAAAACAATCCCCTTTACGTCGGCGACTCTGGTGTGGGGAAGACGGCCATTGTCCAAGGCTTGGCGCTGCGCATCGTGAATGAAGAAGTGCCTGAGGTTCTGAAGGATACCACCATCTATGCCTTGGATATGGGCACGCTGATCGCGGGCACCCGCTATCGTGGTGATTTTGAGGAGCGGCTGAAGAACGTTTTGCAAGAAATCACTAAGGAGCCGCACGCCATCTTGTTTATCGACGAAATCCACACCGTTATCGGCGCGGGCGCGACCTCTAGCGGCTCTATGGATGCCTCGAACCTTCTCAAGCCTGCTTTGACGAATGGAGATATCCGTTGCATCGGCTCCACTACCTATAAAGAGTACCGCAATTATTTCGAGAAAGATCACGCGTTGGCGCGGCGGTTCCAGAAGATCACCGTCGATGAGCCGACGGTAGAGGAAGCCGTCGAGATCCTGACTGGCCTGAAGCCCGCCTATGAAGCCTTCCATGACGTCCTTTATCGCCATGAAGCGCTTCGGGCGGCGGTAGAGCTGTCGGTACGGCACATGCATGACCGTAAACTCCCCGATAAAGCCATTGATGTGATTGACGAGGTGGGGGCGGCGCAGAGGCTGGCACCGCCTGAAAAGCGCAAGCGACACATCGTCGCCAAAGACATCGAGGCGATGATTGCCAAGATTGCCCGCATCCCTGCCTACACGGTCAGTCAAGACGACCGCACGATGCTTCAGCATCTAGAGCGCGACCTCGGCGCGATGGTCTATGGCCAAAGCGAGGCGATCGCCTCGCTCGCCAACGCCATCAAGCTTTCCCGTGCCGGCCTTCGTGAGCCGGAGAAGCCCATCGGCTGCTATCTGTTCTCTGGCCCGACGGGTGTGGGCAAGACCGAAGTGGCGCGCCAGCTTGCCAAGAATATGGGCGTGGAGTTGAAGCGCTTTGACATGTCCGAATATATGGAAAAGCACAGCGTCGCGCGCCTGATCGGTGCGCCTCCGGGGTATGTTGGTTTTGAGCAAGGGGGGCTTCTGACCGACGCGGTAGACCAACAGCCGCATTGCGTCGTGCTGCTGGATGAAATCGAAAAGGCGCATCAGGATCTTTACAATATTCTGTTGCAGATTATGGATCACGGCACCCTCACCGACCATAACGGCAAGAGCGTTTCTTTCCGCAACGTCATACTGATTATGACGACCAATGCGGGCGCCACCGAAATCGCGCACGCCGTTATCGGGTTTGAGCGCACAACGCGCGAGGGCGAGGATCAAGAGGCCATCAAACGCGCCTTCTCGCCCGAGTTCCGCAATCGTCTGGACGCCATCATCGGCTTTAAGTCGTTGTCGCAAGAGTCGATCGAACGTGTCGTCGACAAGTTTATCATCCAGTTGGAAGCCCAGCTTGCGGATCGCGGCGTCACCATCACGCTGTCGGATGAAGCCCGCGCTTGGCTTGCGCAAAAAGGCTATGATCCCGCGTTCGGGGCGCGTCCCCTCGCCCGCCTTATCCAAGAGAAACTGAAAAAACCGCTGGCCGATGAACTGCTGTTCGGCAAGCTGCAAAAGGGAGGCACGGTGATCGTGGATCTTGATGCCGCCACTAGCACCCTCACCTTCTCGTTCAAGGAACCTGTTGCCCTGCCTTCGGTCACCGAGCCTGAGGTCAAAGCCTCCAGCAAAGAAGATGTGAATGGGCGGTAAGGCGGCTGACTCCTTCCTTCTGGTTCGGAAAGTTTGGCTGTTTTTAGGTTTTGCGGACGTCAGCTTTTGACCCACTATATGTAGCGGTTTTTTGACTCATCTAACCACTACATATAGACGTTTTATGGTTAAAAACGCTCCTACGTCGTCTTCGTGACAAAAAACCGTCTCTTTGTACGTTCCCGAGGCCCACAGAGCCCCAAATTTCCAAGATTCGTTGATTCTAAAGGGTTTTATTCCTGCATCTTTCGCGGGCCTGAAACCACATTCATATCGATGCAACTATTATATCGTGTTACACAATTACATACTCGATGCCACCCTATTTAAAGGATAAGTAATATGAACGCTTCTCTATTTAGTAAGCTTTTCCCTAGAGCCGCTTTATTGGCCACAGCTGTTCCCCTCACTTTCTTTATTCACTTCACCGCGTTAAGTGGGGATGAACCCAGTCTCGATCAAAAGCAAAACGCTAAATCCTCAGAAGATAATTCAGAACACTACAAGCTTTTGAAATCTGCCGTGTCGGCCTCGATTGCAACAGGTTGTGAGGCTACGTATAAGCAAGATGGAGGCACAACCGTTTTAAAATGCCCGGATCCGTCTAAATCCGAAAACGGTATTTGGTTTGTGATTGGCAAAGACGTCAAGATGATCGTACGGCATAACACCGCAGTACTTGCGCGTGATTATGACAAAGATAAAAATCAGTTGGCTTCTTATCCCATGCCACTCGAAACCAAGCCGCGCTTTTTCGATAGACTCACGGCGAAGTTGATCGCGTTTAAGGCTGATTTTGCATTCAGAAATGCGGATACGTTCGGCGTGGTGCTTCAAGATGGTCGTGCCACCTATTTGCACGGTGCCAGCGATATGACTGTACAGCCGCTTAAGGTCGAGACCGGTCGTTATGCAGAGCCTTACCGAGGCGTAACCAAAATTAATGCGCTTGAGATTATACAGCCGAAGAATCCATGATCCAATATCATTAAAAAAGCCCGGCTGTTTCCAGCCGGGCTTTTTCTTTGGGCTCAAGGGGAAGAAGGATTACTTCTTATCCTCTTTCTTGTCTTCTTTCTTTGGCAGAGGCGAGCCATCGATGCTGAATCGCTCGATCTTCGCCTTGGCCTGCATATCCTTTACCATCTGGCTGACGAGTTCTTGGCCAACCTGATTGGTGATCTGTTCCTTGACCTCGGCCAAAGGCGGAGGGCTGGACTTGCGGCGGTCTTCCAGCTTGATCACGTGATAGCCGAAGTCAGTCTTCACGGGCTTGTCGCTAAGATCGCCAACTTTCATGCCAAAGGCTGCTTCAGCGAAAGGCTTGACCATCGCGCTGCGTGGGAAATAACCCAGATCGCCGCCTTGTTTGGCTGAGCCGCTGTCTTTCGACTTTTCGGTGGCCAGCTTGGCGAAGTCGGCGCCGTCCTTGATCTGCTTGAGCAGGTCTTCGGCTTCCGCTTCGGTGGGGACGAGGATGTGACGCGCACGGACTTCGTCTTCAGGCTTGAACTTGGCGGCCAGCTCGTCATAGCGCGACTTAATTTTGTCGTCCGTGATCTTTGGCGTGACAGCCTTGCGGATGTACACGTCAGCTACGATCTGGGCTTCGGCGTCCTTCAGGCGCTCTTTAACTTCCTTATCGTTCTGCAGCTTGTCGTCGTAACCCTTCTTGGAAACAAGCTTGGTCACAATGGCTTTTTCCAAAAGCTGCGGATAAAGCATATTCGGGGGGATCTGCGCGGCTTGTCCGCCCATACCTTGCAGTTCGCGCACGATTTCCGAGCGCGTAATGGTGTCGCCGTTTACACGCGCGACAACGGGGTCAGCAGCGGGAGCTTTATCCTGTGCCACAACCGGCAAAGCCAGCGCGCCAAGAGCCAAAGCCAACGTGGCTACACGAAGCATTTTCGACATATCAGGTTCCTTCCTGTTCAAAAATTTGCATAATAACGGGGCGAATTGAGAACCAATTACGCCTTGTCCGGTTCTGTGGAACCGAATCTAACACTCAAATTGTGGCATGATTTAGGTAGCCTGAGCAATCGGGAAAACGTCTTAAACCCGACGGAAAACGAGGCTGGCGTTTGTGCCGCCAAAGCCGAACGAGTTCGACAGAACGACGTCCATTTTCTTTTCCTTGGCCTTCAGCGGGACGAGATCGATGCCCTCGCAGGATTCGGAACGATCTTCCAGATTCAGCGTCGGCGGGACGATGCCCGTCTGCATGGCCTTCAGGCAATAGATCGCCTCGACCGCGCCCGCCGCGCCCAGCAAATGGCCGGTAGCGGATTTCGTGGAGGACATCGCAACCTTGCTGACCGCATCGCCAAGCAGACGCTTGACGGCGCGAACTTCAATTTCGTCGCCCAGCGGCGTCGAGGTGCCGTGTGCGTTGATATAATCAATAGCATCCGGTGTGATCCCAGCGCGAGCGACAGCAGCCTTCATGGCGCGATAGCCGCCATTGCCGTCTTCGGCAGGAGCCGACATGTGGTAGGCATCGCCCGACAGGCCATAACCAATCACTTCGCCGTAAATCTTTGCGCCGCGTTTTTTCGCGTGCTCGTACTCTTCCAGAACAACGACGCCTGCGCCCTCGCCCATCACAAAACCATCGCGCCCCTTATCATAGGGACGTGAGCCTTTTTCAGGCGTGTCATTGTAAGACGTCGAAAGGGCGCGCATCGCGCAGAAACCGGCCATACCGATGCGGCACACGGCGGCTTCGGCTCCACCAGCCACCATCACATCGGCATCGCCAGCGATAATAAACCGCGCAGCATCGCCGATGGAGTGAGAACCCGTTGCGCAAGCCGTCACCACAGAGTGGTTGGGGCCACGCAGTCCGTGCTTGATGGAAACCTGACCGGAGGCCAGATTGATCAAGCTACGGGGAATGAAGAAGGGAGACACGCGACGTGTTCCCTTTTCATGCATTAAAATTGACGTTTCATAGATTTCATTCAAGCCACCGATGCCCGCTCCGATCAAGACGCCCGCGCGTTCACGCGCTTCGTCATTTTCGGGGACATAACCGGAGTCTGCCATCGCCTCATCGGCCGCTGCCATCGCAAAATGGATAAAGATATCCATTTTCTTCTGGTCTTTCGGCTCGATAAAACGATCAGGATTGAACTGGCCGGGTTCGTCGCCGCGCGGCACTTGCCCCGCGATTTGACAGGTAAGATCAGACGATTCAAAGCTTGTGATCTTGCCGATGCCTGATTGACCCGCAGTGATGCGCGACCAATTAACATCCACGCCCACACCAAGCGGTGAGAGCATCCCTAGTCCTGTTACGACAACCCGTCTCATGTTCATGCAGTCCGATGTGATGGCAGAAATCGAAAAACCACTTAGGCGGCTTTTTTCGAATTGATGAAATCAACCGCGTCCTTAACGGTGACGATCTTTTCGGCTGCGTCATCGGGGATTTCGACGCCGAATTCTTCTTCAAAGGCCATGACCAGCTCGACTGTATCCAAGCTGTCTGCGCCCAGATCATCGATGAAGCTGGCATTATCCGTGACTTTGGCCGCATCGACGCCAAGATGCTCGATGACAATCTTCTTCACGCGTTCTGCAATATCGCTCATGACCTGTTCAACCTTCTTTTGTTGATGATATAAACCTGCCGTAAGGCACGTTTCCTAAAGCGCATCTGGATCAACCCGACGTGCGTGAGGAATCGCCTCACTCAGGAGGCTCTTTCTCTATTCCGTGATAATCCGCCTGTCCAGAAAATTAAAGCGTTGAATTGCATTTTTTTATTAACATTCTTAGGAATATTAACCTTTATTCCTTATCGATGTTTTCCTTTGTGCGGCTGGCGCGATAGATATGATAGCCGATCACACTGAAGAAAATGACTAAAAAGGCGATCATGAAGCCGCGAATTTCAAAGTTCACGGTTTCTTCGTCACCGATGCCCATGCGCTGCATAATGTCGCCAAAGGCATACCCGACGCCGCAAAAAACGAAAGACCACAGGA